>JAYUFF010000317.1:0-5971 GCA_043738825.1 Schlesneria sp. | reverse complement strand
GGTGATTGGCAAGAAGAAAAAGAAGAAGGTCGCCGAGCCGGCTGCGGATGCGAAGGCTGACAAGAAGAAGGCCGCCGGCAAGGCCGCCGCCAAGAAGTAACCGTTCGCGGATGACTCGTCGTTGTCGAGTCGGTATCGCTGGCTTCGTGATTCTCGATCACACCTGCCGGTTATTGCCGCTCTGAATGGTGTCTTCCGTGAATTCGATTTGGGGCAGTGAGGGAGTGACCGGCTCAACGGTCGATTCCTTGGCTGCCCTTTTTCGTTCCTCCTCACGTTTTCGTTTCAATCACATGGCAACGAATGACCTGAAGCTACGAGCCTTCCACCATGATGGTTTCACTGGAAGAGACTTCTGCGGGGATCGTGCTGCCGGTGAAAGCTCAGCCCGGCGCACGCCGCAACGGTGTCGTGGGCGAACACGCGGGATCGCTGAGGGTGGCCGTGACGCAGGCTCCCGAGAAGGGCCAGGCGAACGACGCGATCATCGAAGTCCTGGCCGACCTGCTCGAGTTGAAGCGGAACCAGTTGCGACTCGTTTCGGGAACGACCTCGTCACTGAAGCGATTTCTGGTGACAGGTGTCTCGCTCGCCGAACTTCAGCAGCGGATCGAGCGTTTGTTGAACGAATGATCGTGCGACAACAAGGTGCTCCGGGCATTCGTTGCCAGCGCCACATCACGGCGGCATTCTTCGCTCACCTTTGGTAGATTGGCAGGAAGCCGTTATCAACCAACAGAATGGTGGCGTTGATCGCCGTGGTGTAGACCGGGCCGACATGGCCCTCTTTCCACGAGCCGTTTGCCGACTGCTGGCTCATGATCTGCTTGCTGACGGGAGCGAAATACTTCTCCCATTCCTTCTCGCCCAGCCGGTACTGGACCTGACAATAGTAGAGGTGCGTGTAGTGCCAGTGGCCAAACATTTGGGCTTGGTTCGCGCCGCCCGCGATGTTCTTCTCGCAGTACTTCAGCAGCTTTTGAGCGGTTTCGTTGTCGTACTCGCCCGAGTTGAACAGGCAGGCGATGGCGGCCGCACTGATCGGCGGACGCGATCCGCCGCCGCGGATGCTGTACTGCACTCCGCCATCCGGGGCCATGCACTTGCGGATGTATTCGACCGCTCGGTCGATGACCTCTTTGGGCACAGGGATGCCCGCATTGCGGCAGGCTCGCAGACCCTGGACCTGCGTCACGCAGGTCGATCCCTCGTCGAAGTTGTTCCCGTCCTTCGCCGACACATAGCCCCAACCGCCGTCGGGCGTTTGTGCCTCACCGCAGAACTGCACCGCCTTGGTGAGAACTTCCTTCAGCTTCTCGCGCCGCCGGGAATCCTCTTCCTCACCGAAGACCTGCGATAGGAAGAGCATCGAGAACCCGTGGCCGTAGGTGTAGTGATAGTCGTGCTTGTAGCCGATCAATCCGTTCGGTTGCGCGGTCTCGACGAGATAGTCCACTGCGGCCGAGATTTGTTTCGCGTACTTGCCGCGCGTCGTCGTCGAACCTTCGCACAACATCGCGTTTCCGACGAGGGCCGTCATCGCCACGCGGTACTGGCCTTGATTGGCCTCCCAGTACCCTTGCCGATGCTGCTCACCAACGAGCCAGTCAAGACCGCGCTGCGCCGACAGCTTGATCTTCGGATCCTTCTTGTCCGCGCGAGCGATGCTCGGAACAAGTCCGCACACAACCAAAGTCAGCACGAGAATCAAGCGTCGCGACATCAGATCACCTCCACAACGGGAACCGATCCATTGACCGAACCTTCGAGTGCCCATCGGCCAGCCATCTCCATCACGGACAACACTGTAGGCTCTCGCCGACGAGATGAAAAGATGGAGCCTCAACCCGTGAACTCGTTCCCAACTTTTCTTGCCCGTTCCGGCTTATCGACGTTGATGCCGAGTTTCATGCCCGCCTCGACCAGCAGATTCCAACCGGTGGCCAGTTGGACGAAGCCGGACAAGTTGCCTGCGTCGGGAATCGTGAGCGTGGGAAACATCGTCTGGCGCGACGAGACAGCGATCACGGTCAGTCCGACTCCCTTCACGAGGACATCGTGGAACTTCTGCTCCGATTCCTGATATGGCTCGATCCAGATGACCACGTCGCCGGCCTGCATGATTTCTTCGATGCCATGCACGGCGTAGGTTCCTTCGAGGAAGTCGCTTCGTTTGCGAGTGATCTCGTTGGTCTTCAGCGTCAGCTCTTCGGCCACGCCGTCGTTGCGGCCCGCGAAGTAGATCGTCCCCGCGTCGCTGATCTTTTGAGTCAGTGCCGCATCGACCGGCATCGTCAGGGCCGAGCGAACCTGCTCGGCCAGCCCGGCCAATCGCGGCGCGAGCGTCTCCTGCCCGGCCATGCTCTCGACGAGTGCCCGGCAGAACAGAGCCTGCTCGACAACACTCTTCGTCGCGGCGACCGCTCCCTCTTTGCCGCATGCCAGTACATGGCCTCGGTTGGCGAGCGCTTCGAGCGGCGAATCGGCTGCCGCGGTGAGGCTGTACCGCTTCGAGTGCCCCGCTGCCTTGAGGCTCGTGAACAGTCGAATCACCTCCGCCGTGCGGCCCGAGTTCGACATGCCGAGCACCGCCCAATCAGCCAGCGCGTAATCCTGCGACTGTCGCCCGGACTCGGTGTGCAGAGTCGTCGTCCAGCCCTGCTGCCGCGAATGGCGAATGGCACTCTTCGCGGGGAACAGTCGGCTCGATCCCTCACCGGTGAAGAGCAGCTTGCCAACAGAAGCGATCTCGGCAGCAGTCGCCTTCACCACGCTCGGGTCAAACGCCTGAATCGCATCCGCCGCAGCGAGCATGTCGCGAACGAGATTGAATTGGGAATAGGGTTTTGTTTCAGCTTGCATGAGGTTGAGTCCAAGACGTTGAGGTAGCTGGGGCTATCCAAATTTAGTAAGCACCGCGACGCGGCACGAGCCCGTCAGGGTCAGGCATTTTTCCATATGCGAGTTTGTTGTCATCCTTGCAAACTGCCGTGAATTCCCAAATGTGAAACGCATCACCGGGCTTCGCGTTTGCGCTGAGATAGCCTTCAAGAGTCTCAAAATCATCAACGACGAATCGGTCAGGACTTCGACTGCCTCGGTAGAACCAATGTTCGACAATGACCGGACCTGAATCATCGAGCGTCTGTCGAATGACCGAAAGTACCTCCGGCGAGGTGATCTTTTTGCCGTCCGCTCTCCAATCATCCTCAGCCGAATAAATGAATGATTTCATAGTGTCACACCTTCGCTCGCTTCGCGGCGAGTGACGCATACTGTGGTAGATCACCCACCAACGGAGCCGCGTAGTCGAGGAACGCCTTCGTCACGCCGAAGCCGTCTTTGGTGATGAAGTTGTCGGGCATCGGACGTTCGTGGTTGGCGACTTCGCTGAGCGAGATTGTCCCGAAGCCGATCTGGTACGGTTCGCTCGGCTTGTTGGTGCGCTGCATCGTCACCATGACTCCCCCCTCGCCGCGCAGAGCCAATTTCACGGCTTGTTTGCCGCAGGCGTAGGCTTCGGCGACATCGAGCTTCGTCGTGCGATCGGCCGCGCACATGGGGAGCGACTCGGAGACCTGGAACTCGCCTCGCCAACCGAACTCGTTCGAGATGATGCGGTGCAGGATCATCGCGGCACTCGTCCCGCCCATCGCGCCGAACTCGACGTTGCCGAACTTGTCCTTCGTTTCGGAGGCACTGATCGGCGAGCCGTCCGCATTGGTGACTCCTTCGCCGCAGACGACGCTCACGAATCCATGCTTCTTGTGAGCCGCCGCGACCGCCTGCAAGAAGGCTCCCTGATTGAAGGATCGTTCAGGAAGAAGCAGCACGTGCGGAGCAGACAGTTCGCTCGTGCGGGCCAGCGCCGCCGCAGCAGGGAGCCAGCCGGCGCTCCGTCCGATCGACTGGAAGATCACAAACTGATCGACCTGCTGCATGTCGCGAGCCAGCACGCCCGCCTGAAGCACCGACAGGGCCACGTACCGCGCGGCACTCGGATAGCCGGGCGTGTGGTCGGTTCCAAACAAATCGTTATCGACGGTCTTCGGGACTCCCACGCCGACCATCTCGTGACCGTGCTCGTTGGCGTACTTCGTCACGCGATGAATCGTGTCCATCGTGTCATTGCCACCCGCCATGAAGTAGTGGCGGATGTTGTACTTCTTCAACTGCTTCAGGATCGTCGGGAAATGCTCGTCCTTCAGCTTGAGCCGACTCGACCCGAGGGCACTCCCCGGCGTGGACCTCAGCCCGCGCAGCACGTCGGGCGATTCACTTCCGAGATCGACGAGGTAGTCGTTGAGCACGCCCTCAATTCCGAACCGCATCCCGAACACACGGCCCACGTTCTTCGACTTCATCGCTGCATCGACGACTCCCGACAGAGACGAATTGATGACCGAAGTCGGCCCGCCCGACTGCCCGACCAGCACATTGCCAGTTGCCATTCAACGAGACTTTCAAAGGAAGAAATTTGACCACGGATCACACAGATGGGCACGGATGAAGAGGAAGATCACGGAATTGAGTTCGGTTTCATTTCCGGTCCCCTCGCCCCCGTCTTCGGGGGAGAGGGTTAGGGTGAGGGGGCTTCTCTTCAACGGCTGTTCGCTCACTCCAACCGCCCCACCCACGAGAGCAATTGTTTCCAAAACTGAGCGTAGTAGCTGCCAACTTCGATTGCGGAGGCTCCTGCCGCCTGAGCCTTCACTCGCTCCGGTCCCCAATCGACGAAGCCGCCAACCCAATGGGGAGCGACATCACTCATGAACGCGGCGGTCCGGCCCAATTCATATTCGCCAGCGGCAAGTGCCCTGAACACCGAATCAACGACGGATCTCCACTCCATTTTGTTTTCGTCATACCAAAAGCGGAATGATGTGGCGTCGAGTAGCGGCCATGCCGAGGATTTAATATCGACCCAGTTCAGACCTCCAATCGTCGGCGGTGACTCGTCCCACGGCAAATTGCCAAGAATCTGCTGTTGGACTTGAAAACCATCGGGTGATTCATCGTGCGAAACGCGGAGGCACGATGTGGAGAGAACGGTCGGCTGAGAGAAATTGACACGGTCATCGCCGCGGCCAATCTCAACCGGTAAAGCCTTCGCCAACGGAGTGGAATCCCAATTGCCACCGGCGCCGTGGAACGATTCCCAGCCGCCAATCATGAGTAGTCCCATTCCGCGATCAACCTGCGACAAAGCCTTCTCTTGAAGCCAGTCATCGAACCGTGAGGCAGGATAGTCACTGAGGATCAGCAGCGAATGAGACCGATCAATCAATTTGCGGGTCATCGTGACGTGACTCGGCACGTAGTCGAAGGCCCAGCCGAAATGAGTCATCAGGCCGGCGAGATAGCTGGCGGCACCATCGAGGCTCGTGTCGCCGCAGTAGAGGATGGGAGCGGACATTGTTTGTTGAGTGGTTTGATGACGTGGAACGATGTGAGAGAAAGCCCCCTCACCCTAACCCTCTCCCCCCAAGGCGGGGGCGAGGGGACAAGGCGGAAGGCGAAGACAAAGCGGGACTCAAGCCGGGCGTGCGCTGGATTCGGACGGCGGCACTCGTCGCGATGCGGCGGAATGAAGAGGCGCGGCAGCGGTTCCTTGGTGAGGCCAAACAATTGGCCGTGGGCAGGATGCAGGATGAGGTCTATCTCGCCGACTTCATCCACAAGCAGGCCGTTCAGGTGGGAACCGGTTCGGAAATGCTGGACCTCGTCAATCTGCTGGAGCCGGTCTACAAGCGGCAGGCGGCGGAACTCGATGTCATGGTCCGCTGGCAGGAGCAGATGAAGAGCACGCTCGACGCACTCGGCCGATCCGAGGAGGCCCTCGCGCTGCGGAAGGCGATGGCTGAGAAGTCGCCATGGCACGTTCATTGGCAGCAGGATGTCGCGCAACGAATGCGGAACGCGGGGCAGTACGACGCGGCCGAGAAATGGCTGCGAAACGAGATCGCTCGCG
>JAYUFF010000316.1:0-15961 GCA_043738825.1 Schlesneria sp. | reverse complement strand
AGCGAGGGCGTCGTGAGATCCAGCGTGAGATCGCCCTCGCTCACGCTGCGGGTTAGTTTTGAAACCGCCTCGAATGCAGCCGCGTGAAAAAGTACGACCGGTCACATCGAAGCCTGACGCGCAAGTGACAGGGCAACATGGAGTGCGCCTTCGCTTGCGCGTCAGGCTTCGATGCGCTTCCTCATCGCGTGAGTGGTCTCCCAGCCGGAACGAAACGACGGCACCACTTTACGCGACGAACCGTCTTCGACCAAGCCCGGCGAATTCGATGCGTGGCAGACGAGGCGCGGAGCGGTTCAACTGGTAGAAGTGGTTTCAAAACCCGGAAAGTAACCCGCAGCGTGAGCGAGGGCGTCGTGAGATCCAGCGTGAGATCGCCCTCGCTCATGCTGCGGGTTATTTTTGAAACCGCCTCTACGGTCGCGACCGAGAGGCCAATGTCCGCTATCCGCCAAACGTCACACTGACGATGGCGCTGGGTTGGCCGATCTGGTCGTCCTTGAGCACTCCGAAGGCTTGGTATTCGCGGGTTTCGGGGACGCCCGGAGCTGCCAGCGGGCGATGGTCGTCGTAGGGCGAATTTGTATCGCGGGCGAGGAACGTCCAGGCGGTCTGGCCGCTCAGCCGCGAATAAAGATTGATACCGTCCGCCCCCAGCTTCTTGAACTTGATCCGCACCTGGCCCGACACAACCTCGGCGATGATATCTGGCCGAAAGTTGTCGGGATCGAAGGCGGAACTCGTCCCGACGATGTTCAGGTCGGCAAGCTGTGCGTCGGTAATGCTCGGGTTCGCCTTGAGCTGGTTGAGTTCCCCGCGCAGCATCGGGAGTTCGGTGGTCTTGGAAGTCTCCTTGGTGCGAACGGCGGCTTGCAACGCCGACTGCGCCGACGCGACCGCCTGAATCGCGCTGACGACTCGCGCACTCCGGTCCTGCAACGCCGTCACCTGCGCGGCCGTCAATCCCAACACCGGACCGTGAGTCGCAATCTTGGCCTGAAAGTTCACCAGCCACGTCACCAGTTGATCGTCCTGCTTCGGCATAAAGCCCGCCATGCGAGAATCTCCTTCGGATTGTGAACCGTCACTCCCGTCCGAGCGCAACGCCCCCGGATTCGCCCCAACCAAGCCACTGCCCGTCTCCGCCGCTCCCATGCCGGAAACAAATCGCCCCGTGCCCGCTTCAATCAATCCCGTGCCCGCCTCCACCAATCTCAAGCCCGCTTCAACCGCTCCCGTGCCCGTTCGCACCCGGCTCGTGCCTCGCCGCACCCGGCTCGTGCCTCGCCGCATCCGGCTCGTGCCGCTTCCCGTCAGCCCCGTGCCTGATCCGGCCAGACCCGTATCTGATCCGGCCAGACACGGGCCGGATTCGGCCAGACTCAACCCTGCCCGAAGATCGCATCCAATTGCGTTTCAGTCACTTACGTCTTTAGAAGCGGCTTCAAAACCCGAATACCAACCCGAAGCGTAAGCGAGGGCCTCGGGAATTGCCGCGTGGAATCACCCTCGCTTATGCTTCGGGTTGGTTTTGAAACCGCCTCTGGTCTGTTGTGTGGACCCCTCGGTTCGGCGCGGGTCTCCCGACCCCGCCGAAACGCCCGACCGCAGGTCTCCTCTTCCGTCGAAACGCCGCTCAACAGCAGGCCGCTCGCTCCCGGAGATCGACGGACCACTGGCGGCCCCTGGCTGCGGTCAACGGTATAGGGAACTGCGTGTTCGGCATGTCATGTTCCGCTCTAGTTGGCCTTACTTGTTCATGTAATGCGTTTTCATTTTGGAATGAAATTGCGGTGATTTCAAAATCGCTTCGACAACTCGATTGCGACCTGCTACTTGCAGATCCATCGATGGCTGATCGCTGGGATACAACAGCTTCAGCCCGGCAATATCGCCATCGGACAAATTTTCGCTATCCCCGATTGGAGAGCAGGGATTGTTGGCGGAAACGTAAAAGAGGTCAGGAAACCGGTACAGCATGATCGATTTGCGATCAAATAAACCGGTGGTCACTTCTCCCGTGTGGGCTGGCCGGAGGTTGTGGTCCACTTTTTCTTTGCTCCAAAAGTTGGGTGCTCCGGACAAAAAAGTGTAGATTCCGGGACGCTTTCCATTTGGATCGGTCACGAATTGGCCATTGTCATCCTGAGACATTTGGTAACCGGAATCATTGTCCCAACGAAACTGGGCATCGCAACCGCCCATCGGACTCTGATGCTCGTGTTGAAAGGCGAGGGCGTGCAAAAATTCGTGACGAGCGGTTTTCTTCCAACTGGCCGGGCGTGTCGGCGTATCGAACCCATTGAGGTTCAAGCTCCGTTGATTGGCTGCTCCACCAACCGGCCGACCGACCCCGCCGATTGAAGGGTCGTTGCTGTCACGGCCCACCAAGGAAAAATACCCGCCCTGATCAAACGAAACCCGAATCTCCGCTGCATGGGTCGTGTCTAAAGTAGACCAAGTGCGCGACTTTCCGGTGCTTGGGTCGAATCCAAAATCCAATTTGAGGTTGCACACGTCGGTAATTTGCTTTGTCGCGTCGGCGATTTCCTTGTGAAGGGTGGCTGTACCACCCAGAAATGCCACTTTCACAGTCTGTCCAGGAGTCCATTTGTTGAGATCCGCCACAACAAAATCCCAGGTCGGACCCGATCCTTGCGATAGCGCGGCTAACTTTTTTGCGCGGGCTTGGATGGTGGCTGTAACATGATCGGGAACATTCTCCACCACGAAGTCACCTTGCGCGAACGTGGGTGTTTCGGCACGAAAGCAAATTCCGGCGACCAGCAAGAGGGCGCTGGCAACCCATCGACAAATCGCTCGTTTTGTCATCATCATCGACTCTCCTCGAAACTAAAGGTTTAAACACAAAACCTCAACACCATTGTGGCGGCATCGGCGAAAGGCATTTCGCGTTTCGCCGTCATTACCCCAACGTCCAAGTTAAGCCGCACGGGCAAGCGGCTCGAACCACGACAGACAGACATTCATTTTGGCATCGGCATCGCAGGCCGAAACCCCACCGCTTGTCCGTGAGCGCCGTGGTCATCGGAATGGCTGACGATGCGCTTTCACCGCCACACCTATCGAAGGCACTGGGTGTGCCACCCGAGCGGCGCAGTCGTTAGCCATTTCCTTTTCCCGCTTCAGGGTTTCCCACTGCAAATGTTGCCGCTGCTTTGGCTTCCTGCAGCGCTGCGGCCGGATGTCCTGTCTCAATCGTTTTGATCAACTGCGGATCCGCATAGGCCGCTGCTTTGGCGGTATTTTTGAGCAGATAGCCGTTCGACTCGGCCGTGATCCAGCCAGCGCCACCGAGGCCAACGAAAAATCCGCCGGCAACTGCAATGCTCAGTTGTTGGCGTGTGCGATTTGGAATGGCATCCAAATCTGGTCCATAGAGCAACCAGTACAAGCCACCAGCGACAATGCCGATTAACAATGCACCCAAGAAGCCAGGAATGAAAATTCCGTCCCGCAAGACAGGTAGGATATAGTCCTGCTGAGCCAAAATCGGCTTAAGCAGACCTCCAAGTGCTCCAAGGAACATACATGCCGCTAAACATTTGTTCCACATCGCGGGCTCCTTAATGGTGATAGTCTTGGAATATCAATTAACCGAAAAATATCGGTATATTACTTCTGGAAATGTTTCAATTCACCCGTGTCGCATATTCCCGGCGAGTTCGACCGCCAGCTTTTGAATGGTGCGCCCCGCTTCTTTGTTGGCCAACAGGTAACCCGCCTGGCCGATCAGGTGAGCCAACAAGGACTCACGAGCGGAAACGCTCAGTTGACCAAAGACTGGCGTACTCGGTCCGCGTGGCGGAACGCGGATGATCCCACCGCCCGGCAGGATCTCGATGCCGCCGCCGTCGTTCGTCACGCCGAACAGGATTTGCGCGATGAGGGCGATTTCCCGGTGAACGAGTGTGTGGCGTGTGGCCTCCCACGTGACGCGCACGTTGTCAATCCAACGATGCCAACGCCAGAAAACAGGATCGATGGGCGAATGAAATTTCTTCATGTCGCCTCCAATCGTGTTGTGAACGGTGCCGTGCCAGCCGGAATCAATCGCCCGCCCCAGTTCGTCCAAAGATTGGAACTGGTCCAGTTTGGTATAGCCGTAGCCGGGTGCCGGGTCACTGCCCCCTGTAATCGTGGCCCAAGTCGGTGTTTTGCACGCGGGATTGCTGGCGAAGGGATTGCTGGTGACTCTGGCCGCTTCCAACACATGGGGGTGGGCGAGGTCATTTGGGATCGGAGTGGAAGGATCCCACCCACTGACCGGTGACAAACCTTTGGAGAAGCGAAAGACATCAAACTTGTCGATGTACTGCTTGTGAAACAGCAGGAACCGTTCGCCGTAGTTCGTCCATTTGTTCCAAGGCTTGTTCTCCTCGGCCTGATGCCAGTCCATGTGCTCCATCATGCGCGGAGACTCCATTGGATCGCTGCCGAAGTACTCCCATCCCAGATCGTCTTCAAAGGACATTTGAAACCCCTTGGTGTTGGTTGAACGAAAAAAGTAACCCTCAAAGTCAAGCCGCGCCGACTGCGACTGGCATCCGGCTTCAATGATGCACGGTGCGCTAAGCAACGCGGAACACACCTCATCCATCACGCGAGCCGAGGGCCAACGCGATCAAACTGCGGTGTGTTCCGCTTCACTTCATACACCTCTTTCACCAATCCAATCACTTCGGATACATCGTTTTCATGAAGCTGATATCCGTGGGCGAGAGCTTCTTGTTTTCGTTCGTCGGGCCAAGATTGTCAGCGAACAAGTGCCCGTCGAAGAAGTACAACATGATCGAGTTGGGATCGTAGTTCGTCGAAAGGATTCCCTTCGGTGAGTACTTCTCCAGTACGTTGGATTTGATATCGTCGGGGGACCAGTTGTTCGGCGGTCCAGAGAAGTACTTCATCACGGCAGCAACATCCCAGACGCGGGTGAACTTGGGAGCCTGATGCTCGTGAATGGCACCCAGCGCATGTCCGAACTCATGGAGTACGACGCGTTGGTATTCGCCATCGTCCGTGTCATCGCGGAGCCACCCGTAGTTCATCGTCGGTTGGTGCAAGGGGAAGTATTGTTGCACCAGCGCGTCCTTGCCCACCGCCGACCAGGAACCCGCATCGGCGTAGAACGAGATACGAATCTCCGCTGGCCCCGATGTCACGAACTTGAATTTGATGTTCGCACATTTCTCCCACTGGTGAGCGACGGCCTGCACCTTCTTCTTCATTGTTGGGCTACCGTCCAAGAACCGGCACTTGAGAGTGCTTCCCTTCGCCCATCTCTTCAAGTCAACCACCGCCATGCGTGAAACATGGATCATCTCGCCGGCGTCCAGCGGTTTTCCCAAGCCGGTGATGAGTGCGTTCCGCATGGCTCGACGTCCCGCATGGTCGAGATCCAAGTCATCTGGCAGGATTCGTTCAAAGCAAATCTTGACCGGCTCGTCGTGCGCAACCGGTGCCACCAAATCCGATGCAATCTTCTTTTTTGCCATGTGATCCCTTTCTGAAAACAACAGTTGAAACGAACATCTTTTGTTACGGTGCGTGTCGGACACGCTCCTGTCGAGCGAGGGCTTCGAGTTGCGATTGAGGACGACAGCCCTCGCCGTTGGCGGGGCCTCGATCATGCCCGGCGAGAACTCTGCGGTGGCCACTCAACCACCCAACCGGGGCGAGGAACTTGTCAAAGTCGCGGACGTTGGAAGGTTGTCGAGTCATGTTGAGTGGACCGGGTTGTTTGTCCGGTGTTCGCTGTTGTGCTGTCTGAAACTGCACTCGTTTGAAGTGAGGCCCACTCTTGCAATCTTCGCGGGAAATCGCAAGAAGATTGTCCTCACCTGAACAGGTGATACTCGCAGGGTTGACAAAGGACGGGCCGTATGAACCACGATCTGTATTTTGTGATTCGACACGACGGAAATCTGGAGCGCATCCATCGCGTCGAGGCTTCCGAAACCACGATTGGGCGCATTCAAACCAACCTGTTGTGCCTGTCCGATCCGGCGGTCTCACGCAGCCATGCATTGCTGATTCAGTCACCGGCGGGTTTCGTGATTCGTGATCTGGGGAGTCGCAACGGCACGCGGGTGAATGGACTGCCGATCGGGGAAGCCGCGCTGTCCAGCGCGACGGTCGTCGAGATCGGGCCATACGAACTGAAGGTTTTTTGTGAACTCGACGCGGCTCAAGCGGAGGCGGATGGTTCTGCGGATTCGACGCGCAATCTGTCGGTTCCCGTCCTCACCCGACACGACCGAGAACAGCGCGAGCAACAGCTCACCCCCGCGCAGCGCCGCGTGTATGACGAGTTCCTGCGCGGACGCTCCGAGAAGGAAGCGGCGCTCGCGTTGAGGATCAGCATCAACACCGTGCATTCGCACTCGCACGCGATCCATGTGAAGTTTGGTGTCTCTTCGCGCGCGGAGCTGCTCTCGTTGTGCGGCGGACATCTCACGCTGCACGACTTCCAATCTTAGCAGCCTGTTGCATCACGTAGGGGATGCCTCCGGCTTGCCCGTTTTTCAACCGTAATACAGGGCAAGCGGGACGCTCACCCTACGTCATTCAACAGGCTGCGGCTCGCGGATGCGGAGCCGGGTGGAGTATGCTGCCGCCTCGTCCGAGGATGCTTCTTGAGGCCGGATGGCCCTTTGGAGTCGATCATGAGTTCTCATCAAATGACTTCGAGCCGCCGTGTCGTCGGTGTCATTGTCGCGCTGTTGGTGCTGGTCGCCTCGTCGCCGCAGTGCGTCGCGCAGGGCACGGCGAAGGACAAGCCGACTGCGAAGTCCAAGCCGACGCCGCGAGGGAAGGCCGCGCCCGCTGACGCGACTCCCGGCATCCGCGACTACACGTCGAAGAACTTTCTGTTGCACACGGACCTCTCGCAGCAAGAGGCCAAAGAGTTGCTGACCCGGCTGGAGACGATGCTCGCCGGGATCTCCAGTTACTTTGGAAAACCGAATGCTCAAGTGATCGAGATGAACGTGGTCAAGGACCAGAACATCTGGCCGGTCGGCTCGATTCATCCCGATGCCATCGCGAGCATCGAAGGCAACGCCGGCATCACGCTCAGCATGACGCTGGGGCAGCGAAACGGTCTCGGCCAAACGCGCATCACGGCAGCCAAGTCGATCGTGTGGGCGGTGGCGGATCGAGGGACTCCGCAGCACGAGGCCGTTCACGCCTACTGCCATCAGGCGTTCGGCCGGACGGGACCGACGTGGTATGCCGAGGGGATGGCGGAACTCGGGCAGTACTGGCGCGACAAGGACTTCAGCGTTCACATTCACGAGGGCGTGTTGCAGTACCTCAAGTCGCAAGCCCCCAAGGAATTGACGGAGATCACCGCACCGGGCCAGCGCACCGGCGACAGTTGGCAGAACTATGCGTGGAGGTGGGCGCTGTGCCATCTGCTGGAGTTCAACCCCAATTATCGAACTCGCTTCAAACCGCTCGGGCTGGCGCTGCTGAACGATCAGCGGACCAGCTTTGAGGACGTGTATGGCTCGATGGCGAAGGAGATCAGTTTTGAATACGACTTCTTCCTCAGACATCTCGACCAAGGATATCGAGTCGATCTGTGCAGTTGGGACTGGAAGACTAAGTTTACGCGGCTGAAGGGAACGGGATCGGCTCAGGCGAAGATCGACGCCGCGCGCGGCTGGCAGGCGTCGCGCGTGCTGGTCAAGACGGGCGACAAGCTGTCGTATACAACGACCGGCGAATGGTCGTTGGTGAAAGACGGGAAGAAGCTCACGGCGGACGGCGGCGATGACAGCAAGGGCAAACTCGTCGGCATCCTGTTCCTCGACTATCGCCTCTCCGAACCGTTCGAGTTGGGCGCATCCGGCGAATGGGAATCGCCGGGTGACGGCAACCTCTTCCTGCGCTGCCGCGACGACTGGAGTTCCATCGGCGACAATGGCGGCTCGGTCACAGTCAAGCTGAAGGTCGCGGATTGACGCAACCGACCAATTGCCACGGCACCATTCGACTTCGGCCGGGGCGGCATCGGCGAAACGTTCCAGCATCGAGAGGAGTTTTCGCAACAACGGCTCAGCTTCGTCAAATCTCTCCTGAACCAAGCAGAAGTGCGAAAGGTCGCCGAGGCTTTCTTGCAAGTCATTTCGGTACGTTTCCGACAACGATTCTCGAAGAGCCAACGCTCGCAGATAGAGTGGTTCGGCTGCGGCAGATTTGTGCTGGTGGAGAAAGATGCCTGCCAGGATGTCCAGACTTTGTGACACCCGGTAATGCTCCTGTCCAAAAACGCTTTCGTTCAACTGCAACGCCTGCAGTGCGGACTGTTCGGCCTCCGTGGTTCGCTGAAGCATCTGAGAGGCTATCCGAAAAGAAATCGCATATTTTCAGGGTGCCACGGCGTGGCGTGGCCGTGCTTTGGTCGTCGCGAAGACACGGCTACGCCAAGCCGTAACCGTGGCGCCCAAAACAGAATCCACAAGACAGTTGCAGCCAACTCAAGTTCTCGGACAGCCTCTGACTTCTACAACGTTGGCAGGCTTGTTTGCGATCCAAGCCGGACTCGCACGAGCAGGTCGTTGAGAGCTTCGGAACCGGTCGGTACTTCGGGAAGGTCGCTTGCGGCACTGGCTGCTTCGAGCGTCTGCACCAGCCGTTGGCATTCTGATTCGTGAAAGGCCACGTCGGCGTCGGGGAGCGTCGATTGTTCGGGACCGGCCAGTTTGCGGGAGACCAGTTCGGGAATTTGAGCGAGACGGAACTCGTCGTTCAGCGTCACCAGATTCGCTTCGACTTCACCCGTTCGCATCAAATGAATGCCGGTCAGCAGGACGCGATAGACGTACAGCAGCGGCTTGACCCGTCGCGGTTGCTCCTTCTCGAACAGACGCCACTGTGTTTGGAAGAAGCCCAAATAATGGTGAGCATGATGCCGCGTCAGGCATCGCCGCGCGATGGTCTTCAGTTCGTCATGCTCGGAAGTCGTGCGGACGATCAGTGGCGAGAAGACCTGCTCCATCACGTAGCCGTTCCGCTTGAGCATCATCCCGAAGAACTTGCGAACGTCGTGCGTGACCAGATCGACTTCGAGTCCGTCGCGAATCCGCTCGACCTGAATCGTGTCGTTCCGATCCGGCCACAAGCCGACGGAGTCTCGCAGAGGCAGGACGTGCGCACCACGAATGTCGTAGTCCGAGTCGGGCGAGGGGAAGCCGTACAGATGCGCACCGCTGATCGTGACGAACAGCGTCGGAAAGGGATGCTCGTCCACTTGCGCGGCGACTCGGGGATCGATGATGAAGGTGGACATGCTGGCTCGCAAAAGAAGGCTTGAGGGTGTGGTTGATGGAGTCTGTTCAAAGTTGCCTCTGCCCAAGGTAGCCCTGTCGCTCCGCGACAGGAAGCGCGACGCGCGGGGCCGCAGCGTTCCGGTGAAGCCAACTCGACTTTGGCAGTTCTTTACGCCTCGCGCCTCCTGTCGCGGAGCGACAGGGCTACCTTATGGCAACTCATTGGCGAGGGCCTTGCGGCGGGCTTCGATTAGGAACGCGTTGGCTCGCCCGTAGTCGGGGCGTTCGGGGAGCGTGGTCTCGGTCAGGGCGAGATCGAACTCGCGGTGCAGGCTCAGTCGCCACGCTTCGACTTCGTCCCAAGGCAACTCGCCCCGCTTGATCGCCAGCAGTTGGTCGCGATGCTGTTCGACTCGCACCGGGACGTAGCCGTGCCTCAGCGTGCAGATGCCCGACAGCAGCAGGCGGATCAGGTGCATCACGTGCTTCCACTTCACAGCCCCCTGATTTCGCAGGTCGGCTTGCAGCTTTTTGAATTGCGACAGGACGTAGCCGTTGAACGTCTGATAGGCCACGCGCGACAGGAAGCTCTCGCGCATCGCAACCAGCTCGCGGCCGAGCGGCGTCGCGTGCTCGATCAGCGGTGAGTAGAGCACCTCAAACACGTTCGGGTTCGCCTTGAGGGCCAGCGTGAGAAACTTCTGCAACTCCCAAAAGCATTCCTGAGCGGCATCGTTCTCCAACTGTTCGGGAACGCCGAACAGCGACCAGTGGAGATCGGCAGGCGGCAGATAGACGCCGCGATAGTCGGTGTCAGACGCCTCGGTCTCCAACCCGTAGGCCCGCGAACCGATCACGACTTTCAAGATCACGCGGTCGGTCAATCCGTGCGAGGTCAGCGCACCATCGGCCTCATCCAGCACACCCCGCTTGAAGTGGGCGAGCATCACAATTTCATCGCGTCGCAGCGGAGCCTCGAAGCCGTCCGGGAATCTCACTCGGTAAGCGTGATTCAAATCGAGTGGAGACTGCACGACGACACCGACGGCTCCGCTCGGATAGGCCATTCGCCCCGAGACTCCGACCACGGCCACCTTCGTCACCACCTGAGTCCCCACCGAATAGATCAGTTCGGGGTTGAGATGCGTTCGCTCCATCCAGCATTCTCCGAGAGGAGTGGCCCGCGAAATGATTGTTCATCTCGCAGAAAGAATATCCGGCCTCTCGGACGCAAACGAGTACGGCGCGAATTGGCAGCCGCTGAAATTCGTTCGTTACCGCGGCACGGTGGCTGGTGGCGGATCGCTCGATGGAATCGTCGGCGTCGAGCGGAGACGGGGTTTCGTTTGGTCGGTCTCACTCGCCTCTTCAATGATGAAGATGGCTCCTCCTGGGACCGCAGTTGAACCGGGAAGCACCGTGGCTCCCGGTGCCTGGATTTGAAGACGCAGTCCGCCGCCGGAGCCGTTGAGGAGTATTCGAGGTGCGGCGGTGGATGGTCGAGGCGACGTTGTCGCGACCGAGTCGATGCGATAGCCGAACGGATACGGGCCGTAGTCGTACGACGAGACACCGTTGCGCGACGAGCCGAGATAGCGCGAGTCGCCTGCCAGGATGGTGACCTTCACCACGCCGGATTCGCCGTCACGCAAGACGCCCGCGTGGACAGCGGCGACAGACAGCCGCGAGTCGCCCGTGTAGACGCCCGTGCCCCAGATGGTCCCGCCGCTGGTGGAGCCGGTCACCTGAAACTCGAACGACTGACCGACGTACTTCTCGTAGCTCCACAAGGAGCCGGGATCGGATCGGGCTGTGGATGCGGTTGCCACGGCACGGCTCCCGCCGGGGATCGGTTCGACTTTGTAGCTGCCGGGATAATTGGACCACGCGCTGCTCGTAATGCCGTGGCGAGTCGAACTGGCGTGCGACTCCTGACCCTGCAGGATCGTGACCTTGACGACTCCCTTCTCGCCGACTTTCAGCAGGCCCGCGTGGACGGCCGCCGTACTGAGGTCCGAGTCATCCGTATAGATGTCGCTGCCATAGATCGAGCCGCTGTTGCTGCCGACCACTTCAAAGTGCAGTACCTTGCCGGATTGGCCGCGATAACTGATGAGGCCGCCGTAGCCACCATTCGCATCGGGATAAGTCAACACCGTCATTCCCGTCCGTCTCAACTTGCGAATCGCATCTCGAATGGCGACCGCTTCGTCCAGCTTGGCCTCGCGCGTGTAGCCGTCCTGCATCGCCTGCAACTGCTGGATGAGCACCTCGCGCTTGGCGGCGATCTCCGCCTCGATCCGCGCGCGAATCTGGTCCGACTCCTGATCGAACGTCTTCAGGAGAGCCGAAGCAGCGGGCGGCAGGTCGTCGGTGACAACCTGTGGTGAAACGCGCGTTTGGTAGATGACTGGTTGAGGATAGGATCGAAAGACTGGCTCGCTCGGAACGCGTCGTGAAGGCTGAAAGGGTTGGTACAAATCCGGCCGCACGTCCTCCGCCTGAGAGATCGTGACACTCGTGAGAAGCAACACCGCCGTGAAAAGCACTCGTTTCATGATGACCTCGCTGGGGACCGAAGGAACGCCGGACCACCCGGCGGCATGACCTGTGCGACGACCACGGGTCAGGGAAAGTTCCCGAAGCGTCGTAGACCACAAGATTGTAGCCGTCCTCTGAACCGGGCGCGAAGAGGCTTGCCCTGAAGTGACCCGCTGAGTGAACTTCACGAGAGGTGCGGCAAAGGCCCTTGAAGTGTGACATACCTCACACGGACTTCGTTCAGATGTTTCCCCAATTGAAATTTGGTGAGCCGGGTGGGCTCAACAAGGTTCCGAATAGTGAAACGATCGTGTGAGCGTTAGGCAGTCATTTCTTCGCGAGCTTCTTGAGCAGGAACAACAGCACCAGCGCGCCGACGGTCGCCGTGACAAGTTGCCCCACCAGTCCAAAAGCCTTCAGGCCGAGCAGCCAGAACAGCCAGCCGCCCAAGATGGCCCCGATCACGCCGACGATCAGATTGTTCACAATGCCGAAGCTGCCACCCTTTGTGATCTGACCGGCGAGCCAACCCGCAGCGAGGCCAATGAGCAGAAACCACAGAAACTCCATGAACTCGTTCTCCAGCTAGAGTCGCGATCAAACGTCTCAACTCAAATCGATGTACCGAGTCTTGGCCCGAGAAGATAGTCGCTCGTTTCTGGCAGAAGACTTGCGTGCGTTGCCGGGCAAATCAAGGTACTTGGCGATGCGATTTCCGAAGAGGATAACGGCACCAGACGACGCGAGCAGGATACCCACCAACGCTGACGCGAGGACAACCAGATACGGGCTGAGAAACATTGTGGTGCCAGGAGAAATTGCGATGACAATATAGGAATGCTGCGTGTCAATGATGAACGCGTTACCCAAGTCATCAAGCGAATCAAACGGCTGAACGATGGGGCTGAGACAGAAATAGGCGTGTCGCTTTGCTGCGACCAATCCACCTGTGATCGCACACAAGCTTGAAAAAACAGTGATGACTCCCACCGTCACCAACAGCCACCCACCAAGCGATGGAAGCCATGCACGCGATCTCTTCATGATTTTGGTCCAACGGCAAGTAATCCCGAATCGTCGCCACGAGGAAGTGGCGGTCGAACGGGCTATACCCACTCGCGGATCAAATTGCCTTCGATCAGGCGCACGGGGCGGCCGTCGGGACTCCGGACGTGCAGATCGAGAGGCAGGCCGAGTTTGTGATAGATCGTGGCCATGATGTCTTCGCTGAAGTATTGGTTGCGGATTGGCTGGCCACCCTCGTCGTCGGTGGCTCCGATGACGCTGCCGCCGGGGACGCCTGCTCCCGCCATGATGCCGAAGCCCGCCGAAGCCCAGTGGTCGCGACCGCTCGCCGAGTTGATCTTCGGGGTCCGTCCGAAGTCGGTCAGCCAGACGACCAGCGTCTTTTCCAACAGGCCACGTTGTTCGAGGTCGATCAGCAACTGAGGCAGTCCGCGATCAATCCTGGGGATCAGGTTGTCCTTCAAACTCTGGAAGTTGTTCTGATGAGTATCCCAGCCGCCGTCGGTGATCGTGACGAAACGAACTCCCGCCTCAATCAGTCTCCGCGCCATCAGGCACTTCTGACCGAACGGGTTGCGACCGTACTGCTCACGCAAGCGCGGGTCTTCCTTATCGACTTGGAACGCGCGGCGCGTTTCCGGCGCGGTGATCATGTCGAGGGCCGTGCCATAGTTTTCGTCGAGCGAATCAAACTCGACGGGCTGCACGCTGGTCGGCCGTTGCAGCGAATCGACCAGACTCAGCACCTTGCGGCGGCGATCGACTCGCTCGTTGGTCATGCCGCTCGGAGGAGTGATGTCTCGCACGACGAAGTTCTCGGCGTTCGGGTCGGCCATGATCTCGAACGGGTTGTGTTCGAGACCAAGAATGCCCGACGTTCCGCCACCAAACCGATGGTCGATGGCGTTGCCCAGTTGAATGAACGGAGGCATCGCGGTCTTGAAACCGAGTTGATGGCTGACGACCGAGCCGACGGTCGGGTACGGCATCGCGGGGTTGAATGTGCGACCCGACATCACATGCTGGTCGGCGTTCCCGTGGCTGCCGTTCATCGGGTTCCAGCTTCTCAGCAGACCATACCGCCCGAGTTCCTGAGCCATCCTCGGCAGAATCTCGGTGAACTGAACGCCCGAGACGGCCGTGTCGATGACGCCGTACTCGCCCTTCACGCTGATCGGTGCGAGTGGCTTGGGATCGAAGGTGTCGTGATGGCTCGTGCCGCCCTGAGTCCAAATCAAAATACAGTTCACATCGGAACCGCCCTGCGCGCCGTGGCCGTGCCCCTTGGTTTTGGTCAACGCGGACTTGGCCAGCGCCTGCTGAGCCAACACCTGCGGCAGGCTCACACCCAGTCCGGCCAATGCTCCGACTTGCAGGAAGCTGCGGCGGGAAACACCTTCACAAGTGCGGACATTGCCGGGGAAGAGATTCAACATGGCGGGTTCCTCAAGGGGAAGAGCTTGGGCGGGCGTTCGACTTGTAGGATGGCACTCCTGCCCGTCCTGTTTTCGCATTGAAAGCCGGACGGGCAGGAGTGCCCATCCTACAAATTTCGTAACAGGCGGGCGGTTTGGCCGGGGAGGCCGGTGGGATTGCGGGCATGATTCTAGGCAGACCGGTTGTCACCGATCAAGAGACTCTGTTCTGATAATTGCATCGGCCCGGCCGATAAGACATCATGACCCCCAACCACGCGGCTGGTTCAACCGGCCCGCCCTCCCGCCTTGCCATCTGCCTCGCTCGCCCCGCCCTCCACAGCCCGGAGACTTGCCATGTCGCTCCACTCCGAAACGAATGTGTTTCTATCAGACCAATTGATGGCGTCCCCTACTGTAGTCTTGTCGCTCCGCCGACAAGACGTCCCGTCGGCGGAGCGACGGGACTACAGTAGCCAATGCCGGGCTCGCAGCATCGCGTCTTTTGTCACACTGCTGACGGTGGCCTTCAGCGCGAGCGTCGCCTTCGCCGAACCGTTCACCATCGCACCGGTTGAGGTCTCTCTCAAAGGGAACTTTGCTCAGACGCAGTTGGTCGTCACGGCAGTCGTCTCGGATCGACCGGCCGGTTACGCCGAGGATTTTTCGTCTCGCGCGACGTTTGCTTCGTCGAATGACGCCGTCGTCACCGTCTCGCCAACCGGCAGACTCGTGCCGCGAGCAAACGGCTCGGCCGAGATCACGGTGACGGTGGGAGGCGACTCGAAAAAGGTGGCCGTGACGGTCGCGGGAGTCGTCGCGGAACCGGCCATCGACTACCTCGAACAGGTTCGTCCGGTCCTCTGGAAGGCGGGCTGCAACATGGGAGCCTGTCATGCGGCTCAGTACGGGCAGGGTGGCTTCAAATTGTCGGTCTTCGGTTTTGATCCGGCTGCCGACCGAACCGCGATGGCCCGCGACAGCCAAGCGCGGCGCATCAACCTGCTCGATCCAACGCACAGCCTCATCTTGCAGAAGCCGACGATGCAGGTTCCTCACAGCGGAGGCCGACGTTTGGAAGTCGGATCGCGCGACTATGAACTGCTCGCCGCGTGGATTCGCAACGGCGCACCCGCTCCAGGGACAGAGCGAGCCATCTCGAAGCTGATCGTCACACCACCCCAACGGATCGGTGATGTCGGTCTCCAACAGCAGCTTCGCGCCGAAGCGGTCTACACCGACGGTGAGACGCGCGACGTGACCGCGTGGGCCAAGTTCGACTCGATGGACGAGGGCCTCGTCGCCGTGAACCGCGAGGGGCTGTGTACCGTCGCCGGACGCGGACAGGCTCCGATCATGGTCCGCTTCGAGGGTCAGGCCGACATCTGCATGTTCGTCATCCCGTTCGGACCGCCCGCTCAGTTGGTCGGCTGGACGAACAACAACGTCATCGACGAACTGGCCGCAACGAAGTTCAAGGAACTCGGCATCGAACCTTCTCCACTCTGCGATGACGCGACATTCCTGAGACGCATCTTTCTCGACGCGACCGGCACGCTGCCGACTCGCGAGGAGATCGACGAGTTCTCGCGAATGACCGATGCGGACGCGGTGGCTGCCTACAACAGCGTGAGCGGCACGGCGCTAGCCGCCGGTTCTTCTGCTCCACCGGCGGCTAGCGCC
>JAYUFF010000315.1:0-2258 GCA_043738825.1 Schlesneria sp. | reverse complement strand
CACGGCCACGCAAAGCCGTGACCGTGGCACCCAAAGCCAATACTTCGGACGTGTTGCAGCAAATCGAATTTTCGGACAGCCACTGAGTCATCAGGGGTCGTCTCGTCTGTAACAGAAACTCGGAGCGCGATGCAACCGGCTGAGGATCGCAGCGCTGCGCACCGCCCGACGGGAAGGCTCAGCGGCCGGGACGCAGTTGGACCGGTTGCAAACCGCGAACGGTGATCGTGTCGGCTCCCCAGTCTTGGCGGAACTGGCGGTCGCCGACGATGCCCATGGACTGACCGTTGTATCGTCGCAGATCGACGCCCGCCGCCGGTTGCAGATACGCGAGCAACTTGCCGCTCGGTGCGATCAGCGCAAATTGTGGACCGCCCGGAAAGGTCTTGGCCATCGGTTGAACGAGGCCCGCGCCGGCGAAGCCCGCTGGATTCGCGGGCGGCGTCGCGTTGGCTGCCGGTGCGTTGCCGGGGACCGCGCTGGCAATCGGCCGACCGGCTCCGAGCGTCGGCTGCGCGGCGGGTGGTGGCGAGGTCGTGGCACCGCCCAACGCCCTCAACTGCGATTCGTGCTGCTGCTGGAGCGATGCCAGTTGCGAGTCGCGCTGCTTGGTTTCCGTGGTCAGCTTGAGGAACTCGGAGTACTCGTTGTGAATCTTCTCGTACCGCGCGACGGCATCCAGGCGCAGCGCGATCGTGTTGCTGATCGCGGGCTGGCTGGCGTCCTTGTCGAGCGCGCGGTACTGCTGCGCGAGGTTGTTCAGAGTCCAAGTCGGCGGCTCCTGCTGAATCATCTCACGGAACTGCTGATCGAGCTGGTCGAGCCGACCGCGAAAGCCGTTCGGCGCGTCGTTGTTCGCCGACGTGTTCGCCTCGCCCGGTCGCGGTTTCGTGCCGCGACGGCCTTCGGTCTCGTTGCCGATCGGCGTGGGGCCGGTCGAGATCGGCCTGGCGAAGGCGTCGGGATCGAACTCGTCGCGGTCGGCCACGGGGCCAGACGGCTTTTTCTGACGCACGGGCGGTTCCGCCGGGAACGGCTCCGCACGAATCGAGTCGGTCGCAACGAGAGCCTTGCGCGGAATCCAACGCCACTCGCGCTTCACCGGGCTGACCTTGTACATCAGCCTGGGACCGTCCTCGAACGCGAACGTCTTCTCGCCCAGAATCTCGACGGCATCTCCGTTGGACAGGTTGCCCTGAATGGTTGTGAACTCGTCGGGGTTGATCGCACTCCCCACATGCACGACCACTTTGTTGGCCGTCAGCACACCGCGATCGTTGTCCGTTTTCTTCACGTTCTTGGCGAGAATCCAACTGAAACTGCCGACCGGCGGCGCGATCATGCACCAGCCGCCCGGATCGTGACGATGGACCATCACCTTCGCACTGCGCGGCAGCTTGTCGGTCGGATAGAAGTTGGGACCGGGACCGCTCCGCACGTACTCGCCATCAATGTCGATGACGGCTTCGTAGGGGAACTTGCGGTCCTGAGCCTGCACCGGCGCAACGCAGATGCTGACCAGAACGAGACACAGCGCGGCGAACCACGGGGAGCGCATCAAGGGCCTCCTTGCCGAAGCGGCAGGCAAACGGGGGACGGAGTCTTTGAAAGGAACCTTCCCGCACGATCCGCCTGGAAACGCGAATCGATGCGGGTCTGGAGAACATTGGCGATGGGAGGGCGGAGTTCTAGTCCACCGGCAAAATCCGCTCAAGACTGGTTTTGAACGGCCGCTGTTCTGGCTCGTTTTCAGTGTGCCACGGTCACGGCTTTGCGTGGCCGTGCTTTTGTTATCGCGAAGACACGGCCACGCCCAGCCGTGACCGTGGCACCCTAAGCCAACGCTTCGGGCATGTTGCAGCAAATCGACTTTTCGGACAGCCTGTGAGTGGCAGCAACGACGGCCGGCACCCTCTTCGCGATTCGACTGACGCGCGCCGCCAACGTCATTGAGGGCCTGCTCGCGGTCGGTGACGCCGATCACGGCGACCCGATCATTGGTCAGCAACGGCGGGTCCGCACGGATCGCTTCGTGGAAGGTGAGGACATGCAGAGCCATCGCCTGTTTCAAGTTGGGGTGCCACGGTCACGGAGTCTCGACGTGGCCGTGCGAGGACGTGAAGGCTGTTGCCCCATCTCACGGCCACGTCGAGGCTCCGTGACCGTGGCACCAATACCCCAGATTCAACAAGGCGATGGCCGTGTGAGGACATGCACTCCGGCTTGTGTTCGCGGGAGTCGATGGTCATTCTGCTCGG
>JAYUFF010000314.1:0-5979 GCA_043738825.1 Schlesneria sp. | reverse complement strand
CCGCCCCTGCTTGGGGCGAAACACCGTCACGGGGAATCGAATCCACCGGGAGACCTGCACGTGACTTTCACCGCTCAAATCGAAGCGCCACCACTTTGTGAAGATGCCGCTGGCGCACTGCGCGTCGGTGATTCTCGTGTCCTCCTCGAGCTGGTCATCCGGGCGTTCCAAGATGGCGCGACCCCGGAGACGATCGTGCAGTCGTACTCCACGTTGGCGCTACCCGACGTGTACGCCGTCATCGCCTACTACTTGCGTCACCGGAGCGAAGTCGAGGAGTATTTGGACCGGCGCGAGCAGCAGGCGCAGGAAGTTCGGGAACGGATTGAAAGTCAGCAGGGCGACTTGAGCGACATCCGCGCTCGCCTGCTCGCCCGGAGGCAGGCGCGAGGATGAGGCATGTTGCGATTGTTGACCGATGAGAACTTCAACGGGGACATTGTGCGCGGATTGTTGCTGCGTCAACCGGACCTCGACATTGTGCGCGTGCAGGACGTCGGCCTCGCCGGTGCGGATGACCCGGATGTCCTCGCTTGGGCGGCCGAGAACAACCGCATTGTCCTGACACACGACCGCGCGACCATGGCGGATCATGCGTACGAACGATTGGCCACAGGCGAAGGAATGCCAGGCGTTTTCATCTTGAATGACCGGTTCCCTGTCGGCCAGGCCATTCAGGAAATACTGCTGACGGTGGCGTGCAGCGAACAAGCCGAATGGAGCAGGCGAGCGGTTCATCTGCCGCTGTGAGGGTCGAACGAGCCGAATGGCAATTGGCAAACCGCCCGCGCCGTTGGCTGAAGGAGCGGCAGACAACGCGGTGTTCGGGACGCCCCGGCTCATTGGAGAATGAGCCGGGGCGTTTTCTGTACCTGTTTCCAGTTTTATGAAAGTATCTGGAAACCGTTCGTTGCCGAGCGTGCCTCACATCACAATTAGCGGAAACGCAAAGGAGTCTCTGATGTCCACGACAGTTCACTTCACAGGCAGAGTTGTATCCGGCGACGATGTTGTTTTTTCTCGCGTCAATGGACACTACGTCATCACCCAACGTGGAGCGTTCAAATCGTGGGGCGGAGTCCTAATTATCGAATCTGGAGAACCGCCGTCCCTATTCAATGGTTCCATAGTCACGGATGATGGAAGGAAAGGAAAAGCATTTGGTACGGAGATGTCGTTTTTTAGTAATGAGGTAACGTTTTGCGGCAGCGGTCCCATTTGACCCAATGCTCGTAGTTTGTGTGGCGGGTGGCCTTGGCGGAATGTCAGCCGTCGAACATCAAACAACGCGGTGATCGGGACGCCTCGGCTCATTAGAGAATGGGCCGAGGCGTTTTCGTTTGGTGCTTCAAGGTAGCCCTGTCGCTCCGCGACAGGAGGCGAGTCGCTGCTCAACCCTTCGATAACGAATCACCGTCCCCTGAGATTGATCGTTCTGCTCGCGCCCGCGCTTCCTGTCGCGGAGCGACAGGGCTACCTTACGAACGTCTGGCAGACGTGTTCTGGTGGACGACCGGACCCCGCTCCACTGTTGGTCGATTGGAACCCAATTCATGACCGATCCTTCCCAGCCGCCGAGAATGCTCAGCGCCCCGTTGCGATTGACGGCGATGACGCTGCGCGGCCTCGGCCCGTACCTCCACGGCGCACGGCTGGAGATCAAGCCGCTGACAATCCTCTGCGGCGAAAACGGCTCGGGGAAATCGACGTGGATTGAGACGTTGCGGTTTCTCAAATTGGCGGCTGGAGACAACGAGTTCCCGCTGAAGGTTCACGCCGACGCGAATCGCTTGACTCGACTTGATGTGAATCACGTTCTGCTCCATGCAGGGCCGCGAGGAGATTCCATTCCGGCGGGCAAGATCAAGAATGCAAGACTGGCCCTATTGGGCGAACTGAACGAGTCCGACCCGGAAGATGAATCCTTGCGGGAATCGAACCGAGACGAGTTTGGCCCTCCCGGTTGTGTCGGATTGACAATCAAAGTCCTCGATTCGAAACAGTTTCAGAACATCCAATCGAATGGCATCCGACTCCCAAGCAAACCGACCACAGCACCCGAGCGGTTGTTGTGGGAGGGTAGGATCGACCGCGGCGCGACGATCGAACTGCGCTGGGCGTTACCTCACAAAGACGATGCGCAGCCAAACGATGATGCACAGGAAAGGAATGACAACCTAGAAAATGGGGACGGGCTACATCAGTGGGTCGAGTTAAAACTTCACGACGAGTTTAGACCGAAGAACCCGTACGTACTCCGTCTGCAACGGTCTTTGGACAGAGTAGCCCCGAATTTTTACAGGACGCGGACATTGCAAGAGACATCTTGGACATTTGATGGCTCGGAAGACTTTCTATTCGGTCAGTCATTCTATGCAAATCCGATCCTTCTTGGGACCATCACTGCCGACGATGGGCAGGAGCAGGAGTCGCTCATCGAGCCGGCGTACAAGAATTTCCTGTTGTTATTCCGAGACATCGTTCAGGAATTGTTGCGAGGCTTCTTCCCCATTGGGCCACTTCGCAAAATTCTTTCCGCCCAAACAACCAAAGTATCGGCCTTAAAGGAGAGGGACGAAGACGAAGAGGAAGAGGACGACCAGCTCGAAGAGGCTGAGCAAGAACGGGAAGAAGCCGCAAAGAAGATTCGCCCCGAATTGCGCTACGTTGAACATTCAGGAAAAAATACACAGGAACTCTACGCCCATTGGGCATACAACCTGATGCGACAGCCAGCAGCCCCGTACTGCGGAGAAATCAGCAATGAGTTCCGCAGAGAGGATTTCAAAATCGACCGTAAGAAGGACTACGTCGATGGTGCGGTGGCGACCTGCGTCAAGAGTCTTCCATACGACTTGTTGAAGCTCGCTAAGGCGGACGTGTATCAATCCTGGGAGCAAGGGAGTGATGATGCGTTCCGGCGAGACGAGTTGGCGCTGCAATTGTTGAATGACGTGCTCACGGGTTCCGACAAGAGAGAGTTGTTTGCCTGGCAGTTCCGCGACAAGGTGCCGTACGAATTCGCCAGAATAATCCGTGCGTCACTCAAAGAGTCGCGGCAAGAGCAAGGCAAACCTCTGAAGATCGCCCTGAGCAATGATGAATTCGCTCGCGTAAATCGTCTGCTTCTCGAAGCCGAATTCAATAAGCAGAGTAAACGCAGATGCTGGCATCGAACGGGGTACTTGTTTGAAACGTTCGTTTCATTTTGGTTGGAACGGCTTACTAAGACGCCCTTGCGGTACGGCGACTTCTCGCTCATAGCACCTTGGCCCACTGACGAGGGCATCGTCGGCCCAATTCCCAACGGCGGGCTGGTCGAACAGGAGAAAGAGTGGTTGCCTCGTGGCGACTGGGCAGAAACTGGCAAGGGATACCGGACCCCCGAGGGTGGGGATATGTTGGGCAATGCTTCGCCACCGACTTCTGGCTACAGGACGGGATGGGGCGTCATGAGCACCGGCTTTCACCAGTTGGCTCCTATCGTGGTTCAGGCCGGGTTGCTGCGTCAGAACGAGATCATGGCGGTCGAGAACCCCGAGGCTCATCTGCATCCGTCGTTGCAGATCAAGGTGGCCGAGTTCCTGATGCACCAAGCCAACGCGCACAAGATCATGCTGATCGAAACTCACAGCGATCTAATCGTCCGCCGCATCCAGCGGGCGGTTCTCGAAGAGGACGTGATGAGCCTTGGAAAACCACAACAGGCCGTTGGAATCAATTTCACGAGGCTCGTACCTGATCCGAAGGGATTCAAGTACGCAGAGATTGTGCCTCTGGCGATCAACGATGAGTGTGAAATCGACAATTGGCCTGATGGGTTCATGGACGACGACTTACTTGAAGCACAGCGGTTCATCCGTGCGGCGAATCGCAATTCAAAGCGAACGGAGGGTTTATCGGATGACGAATGACATTCCACAAAACAGGCATGGCACCAGCAAACGATTTACGTATCTCGATGTTGTCTGGTGGTGGAAGCTACATTTGGACGAAGCCATTCCGCAGTTTGAAGGCGACAATACCACGGCATCGAATCGTTCGCTCGAAAGTACGGAACTCAAGGAGATGAAGTTCCTCGTTAATGGAAAGCGACGATTGGCAATTGTGTTCGACGTACCCAACGCGAGTGAAACCCAGCTTGTTCTGTGTGGCGGTGAATCCTCAACACGCTTCACTCTTGAGTTAGAGCACATTCTAGGCAGCGGGGTCTCGTCATACGCGTGTCCAGAGTTGGTCACGTATCCGAACTCGTTATCGGGAGCTTTTGCGTATGTCCAGAAAACCACCATGCGAGCAAAAGTCCGCCGAAAGAATGAAGTGATGCTATTGACGGAGCTCTCGAAACGCTTGGCATTCTCAAACAAAGCAATTGATAACAAGGCGACTTCGCACAAGCCGAGCGAGATAACTTGATGACTTAGGCGGGGTGGCATCGCACGGCGACTCGAACCGCAAAGACCATCCATGACCAAGCCCTTGCCGCTGCCAGTTCTCGGATGCCCGTTCGCGTATCGCACTGCTCGCGGTGCGGCCTTCTGTGGCGACTCGCTGGAACTGTTGGCTCGTCTCGACGACGGAAGCGTCAACTTGGTCATGACCAGCCCGCCATTCGCATTGCTGCGCGAGAAGGAATACGGCAACCGGGCACAGGCCGAGTACGTCGATTGGCTCGCCAGCTTTGCAGAACTTGTGAAGACGAAACTCAGGGATGATGGCAGCTTCGTGCTCGACCTCGGCGGAGCCTACGAGCGGGGTTCGCCAACACGCAGCCTCTACAATTTCCGTGTGCTACTTCGTCTGTGTGACGACATCGGCTTCGTGCTGGCCGAAGACTTCTACTGGCACAATCCGTCGAAATTGCCGAGTCCCATCGAGTGGGTCAACAAGCGAAAGCTTCGCGCCAAAGACTCGGTCAACACGGTTTGGTGGTTCTCGAAAACGCCGTGGCCAAAAGCCGACGTGAGCAAAGTTCTGACGGAATACAGCCCGCGCATGAAGACGCTGCTCAAAGACCCCGCCGCGTTTTACGATCCCGCGAAACGACCATCGGGTCACGACATCAGTGACCGATTCGGAAAGGACAATGGCGGTGCCATCCCATCCAACCTGTTGCAGATTCCCAATTCGGAATCGAATGGTCGATACACGGCCGCCTGCAAATCCATTGGAGTGTCTCCTCACCCGGCCCGGTTTCCATCAAAGCTGCCACAGTTCTTCATCCGAATGCTGACCGACCCGGAAGATTTGGTACTCGATATCTTCGCGGGTTCCAACACGACCGGCATGGTTGCCGAAGAGGAAGGCCGACGGTGGCTCGCCTTCGACGAACGGCGCGATTACCTCGCCGCTTCCGCCTTTCGCTTTCTGGAAGATGACTCAACCAACACGCAATTGGAGAGTCTCTATGGCGAAATCCTGAAGTGCGGTGGAGTCGAGGTAGCCCAGTACATTCGCCAGCCACTGTTATTTGCATAGACCAGCAGGCGGGGTGGTCTTGCTTTCCCACACCCTTTCCCATGGCAGGGTGGCCCAGACATCGCTTTGGATGTCTGGGTGATGAAATCATAAGAGGCAGATTTTCAGTTCCAACATCCGACCTCGTGTCTCTTGTCGCTCTGCGACCCGGACGCCCAAGGCTGCGTCCGGGCCACCCCGCCTCTGACTCACGGATCACAAAAGGAAGTTTGACATGGTGTGTCGTGCTTGGTCGGTGGTTGCGTTGGGAATGGTTCTCGGCGTGGTGTCGTTGCTGGAGTGTCAGGCCGACGAACAGGTGGAGTCGGTGGAGAAAGCGGTTCCGGTTGCGAAGGAGTTGCAGGTTGGCAACCTCCGTGTGAACAAGGTTCTGTTTCTCGGGAACAGCATCACGTTGCATGGGCCTGCTCCGAAGATCGGTTGGAATGGGAACTGGGGGATGGCGGCGAGTGCTTTGGAGAAAGACTACGTTCATTTGCTCACGGCTCAGATTGCGAAGGC
>JAYUFF010000313.1:0-5981 GCA_043738825.1 Schlesneria sp. | reverse complement strand
GTCGTTCACAGCGGACCCGAGAAGACGCTCGGCCTGAGCCGCTTCGACGAGGCGCGACTCACGTTTCCCGAGTCGCTTCCGATCGAAGCCGAGACCACGGGGTTGGAGTTGGCCGACCTCGACGGCGACAAGCGACCCGAAATCGTCTTCATCGCGAAGACTAAGAAAGACCGCTCATCCGAATATTCGCTGCAAGCCCTGAAGCGGGCCGCGAACGGAGAATGGCAGCCGCACAAGTTCGGCGACAAGACAGGCATCGCGCTCGAATTGAAGGGAACGCCCGATCGGCTGATTCAGGCCGACATCACCGGCGACGAGCGGCCGGAGTTTCTGATCTTCCAAGGGACGAAGCCACCGCAGTTGTACGGTCTGAACGCCGAGGGGATTCCGGCCGAGATCGTCATCAGCGGCAACCTCGGTCTGGGCGCGGTCTCGCCGGGAGCGGTGTCGTTCGCCACGTTGGGCGAGAAAAAGGGAGTGCTCGTCGCGCAGGACAACTTCGCGCGGTTCATGGTGCTCGGTGAGAACAAGCGCTGGCAGGTGGTCGAGCAGTTCAACGCGGGCGAGTCCAACTCGAAGATCGTCGGCGCGACGGTCATCGAACTCGACGGCAAGCCCGATCCCGAGATCGCTCTGGTCGATACCGGTGTCAAAAAGCTGCGCGTGCTGCGGCGAGTCGATGGCGTCTACACGCAGTGGAAGGAAATCGACATCGGCGACTTCTCGTTCAAGTCGCTGAAGGTGGCCGATTTCAACGGCGACAAACGTGACGACCTTCTGCTGTTCGGAGCCGACAAGTTTGCGGTTCTGTACGCCGGTGCCTCGGCTCCCGCTTTGAAGGAAGTCGCGTCGTTTGAGAGCCAGCTCGAAAAGATCTACCCGACCGATGTGTTGGCTGGCGATCTGAACGGCGACGGCAAGATCGACCTCGTCCTGACCGACACCCGCAGCCACTTCATCGAGGTGCTTCAGTACCGACCCGACTCGGGCCTGAAGCACGCGCTCTACTTCCGCGTCTTCGAGCAAAAGAGTTTTCGCAACGACGACGAATCGGGAGACGCCGAACCCCGCGAGGCTCTGATTGCGGATGTCACCGGCGATGGCCTGCCCGACCTATTGCTGCTGACTCACGACCGCCTGCTGCTCTACCCGCAGGACGATGGCCGCGAAACGAAGTGATGCGTCTCTTCATGCACCCCTCGCCCCTCCGGGGAGAGGGGCCGGGGGTGAGGGGCGAGTCAGTAAGCACCCCTCACCCCGCAAAGCCGGGGCGAGGGGACCAGAACTGTGAACGCGTGCTTCTAGCGCTACCCCAGAATCTGCTGGATCACCTGACCGCGGCTGATGGGATGCGGGCGGCTCTGGCGGTCGAGGAACTCCGTTTCCGGTGCGTATCCGAGGCAGTGGAACATGGTCGCGGTGATGTCTTCGGGACGGACGAGTCCCGAACGGGGATAGGCTCCCAGCGCATCGGACGCTCCGTACACGGTCCCTCCGCGAATGCCGCCTCCCGCCATCGCGATCGAGAAGACCGGTCCCCAGTGTTCGCGGCCGGCCCGGTCGTTCATCTTGGGAGCGCGGCCGAACTCGGACATGCAGACGACGAGTGTCTCATCCAGCAGGCCGCGTTCAGACAGATCTTCGATCAGCGCCGCGAACGCCTGATCCATCGGGGGCACCAGTACCTCCTTGAGCCGTTTCGTTTCCCGCAGGTGCGAGTCCCAGCACGGATTGTCCGAAGGTTCATCCGGGCCGCGAAACCAGTTGACTTGAACCAGTCGCACGTGGGCCTCGACCATGCGTCGAGCCAGCAGACAACTTTGCCCGAACTGGGACATGCCGTACCGCTGGCGAGTCTGCTGTGTTTCCAACGCGAGGTCGAACGCACCGCGCGACGCGGCCGACGACAGTACGCCATAAGCCCGCTGTTGCTGGTCTCCAAATGTTTGCAGGCGACTGATCGCGGCGGCTTCCTCGTGCTGACGGTCGATCGTGCGAACCAAATCGCGCCGCGCCGTGAGCCGCTCCAGCGAGACATCGGCCGGCAGTTGGAACTCGGTGATGCGGTAATCGGGCGACGCGGGCTCACACTTGAACAGCCACGGGTCGAGCGAGTGGCCCAGCATCCCGCCGTCCTGACCCGGCCAGACCGAGCCGTCGGTGTTGAAGATGTGTCCCGGCAGACGCACGGCCGACGGCAGATCGCCGACTTGTCCGCTCAGACGTTGCACGACCGAGCCGAGATTGGGCCAGTCGTTGGGAGGGCCGGGATTCGCGTTCTCGGCATTCATCGGTGTGTGAGGCCGACCCGTCAGCATGTAGTAGCCGCTCGACGAATGAGCGTTGTCGCCGGTCGAGACTGCTCGCAACACGGCCAGCTTGTCGGCCTGCATCGCCAGTCGAGGCATCAGCTCACCAAACTGCATGCCCGAGACATTCGTGTCGATGGGGGCGATCTCACCACGCACGTCGTTTGGCGCATCGGGCTTCGGATCCCACGTTGAATGCTGCGGCGCGCCACCCAACAGAAACAGGACGATGCACGAGCGAGCCTTCCCGCCCGAAGCCGCCGCGTGAGCCCCGGCAGCCGACGCCAACTGCGGCCGCAAGAGTTGAGGCAGCGCCAACCCGCAGGCACTCAATCCGCCGACGCGCACGACTTCGCGGCGCGAGACACGATCGCACAGCCGAACACCACTCGCTTGAAGACTGAGCATCACTGTCTCCGGGCCAAACTCGACTCAACCATTGAGCGATATCGTAGTCGGATAGACTTGGGGTTGTCGATCCGTATCACGACGTAGGATGGGCACTCTTGCCCGCCCGGCTTTCTGGCTTTGAACCGGACGGGCAAGAGTGCCCATCCTACGAGGACATTTCTTCCTGCCGTTCGTCCCAGCGCATCACCGGCCGGTGAGGATCACGCGGCCCTGCCGGCGCAGCGTCTCCAGCAATTGATCGAGATGTTCAGCCGTGGTCAGCGGATTGATAAGTGTCACGCGCAGCGCATCGACTCCGTTCAAATTGGTCGCGACGAGGTAGAACTCGCCCGATTCGATGACCGCTCGGCGAAGCTGCCGTTGGAATTCGCCGAGTCGTTCGGGTGGTGCCTCGGCCAACTCGGCGGGGACGTGTCGGAACGTGACGATGTTGCATTGCGGCTCATGCAGCGGCACGAAGTCGGACGCGGCGAGCAGCTTCTCGTGAAAGACGCGGCCCAGGTCGAAGGTCACGTCGATCAGGTCCGCGAACAGTTGCGGGCCGAACATCGACCAGACTCCCCACAGGCCGTACACGGCCGCGCGCTTGGTGCATTCAAACGTGCGCAGACCGAGGTCGAACTCGGCAAGACCCGGCGCACTGGGGTCGAACAGATACGGTGCGTTTTGGTGGAATGCCTCGTAGCTGTGGCGCTGATCCTTGAAGAACAGGAAGGCACACAGCGCGGGGACGAACATCATCTTGTGAGCGTCCCAGACGAGACTGTCGGCTCGTTCGAGGCCCGCGACCAGATGACGATGCCGCTCGCTGAGTAAGGCCGATCCGCCGTGAGCCGCATCGACGTGCAACCAGACTTGGTGCCGCTCACAGATGTCGGCGACAGCGTTCAACGGATCGAAGGCTCCGATCGGTGTTGAGCAAGCGCACGCCACGACGGCGACAATCGGATGCCCCTTCGATTTCAGATCGAGCAGCGTTTCGTCGAGTTGTTTCACATCCATCCGCCGCCGTTCGTCGAGGCCCACTTTCACGACGTGCTTCGTCCCGAGTCCCAGAATCCCCGCCGCTCGCGCGATGCAGTAGTGGGCGTCAGCTTGAACGACGAGCACGGGTGGGTTGACGGTCGAGGGTCGAGGGTTGAGGGTCTGAGAAGAGTCACGGCCGACAGTCACCTGCTGCCCATCAACCATCAACCCTCGACTTTCAACCCCCTCTTCCCAGCAGCCGTTCAACGCGACGTTCCTCGCCACGAGCAGCGCGTTCAAATTGGCGAGCGTGCCACCGTGCGTGACGATGCCAGCGTACGTCCCCTCGCGCCAGCCAAGGTATCCGGCCAACTTGCGGACCATCGCCTGTTCGACCGCCGTGGCCCACGGCCCCATTTCGTAGATGGCCATCACCTGATTCGTGACCGAGCCGACGGCATCGAACAGCCCGGCGAGCGGCACCGGCGCGGGAACCTGATGCCCGACGTAACGCGGATCATGCAGGTTGTGCCCGCGCGACAGCATCTCCTGCACGAGCGATGCAAACCTCGCCGCAAGTTGCTCCGCATTCGCCGAGCCATCCCATTCGTCGGCCATTCGTCCCGCCCGCGCGATGTTGTCGTGAGGTGCCGACCAGTTGAGCACGTTCCCCGTCGAAGCCTCCACCGACGCGAGATGGCTCGCCAATTGTTCGACCAGCCGGTCGCCTGCCACTTGCAGCAGAACTGGATCATAGGCGAGGCGGATGCGCTCGCGAGCAGAAGTGAGCTGATCGGCTGCGCGGTTCATGGTTTTACCGGAGAGGCAAAGGCAAAAGACTGGTTTGCCACGGGCGAGCGGCAGAAACAAACTTACCCATAGAAGCCTGACGCGCAAGCGAAGCGTGAGTAACCAAGCATCCTTCGCTTGCGCGTCAGGCTTCTATCTTCGGTTGGGCTTATCTTGCCGCTCGCCGTGGGCTTACTTCAGCGAGTTCAGTGCGTTCTGAGCATCCATGCGGATGCGAGCTTCGGCGTGAGTGCGAATCAGCGTTTCGACCAGTTCGCGAAACTCGATCTTGTCTTCGAGCGTCATCATCGGAGCGAGATCCTTGATCGCCTTGAGCGAGTTCTTCAGGATCGTGGAATGTTCCGCGACTCGGTTGTTGTGGTTGAGGACATCGACGCTCCCCTCCCGCGAGTTTTTCAGGAGTGTGGAATCTTCCGCCTTGCCTTCTGGAGTGGTCGGGGCCTTCTCCATCAGGGCCTGTTTGAACACCGCCAGTCCGTCGGTCGAGCCGCTGCGGGACAGGGCGATCGCGGCGTTGATGCGCGTCATCCGATCGTCGTTTCCGAGCAGCACCTGCAACTGCTGGTTGGCCTCGGGCGAACGGAACAGGCCCAGCGCGAACGCGGCTGCCTGGCGCATGATGGTCTGTTGGTCGGTCGAGACTTCGACGAGAGCCTGCACGAGCCCGGGCGCTTCGAGCGGCTGGCCGCGTTCCAACGCTCGGCCCGCGATGAAGGCAATCGAAGCGGCGGCACTCTTCCGAATTTCGATGTCGCGTGTCGGTTCGAGAGCCTGCGTGAGCGCGGCAGTCACCGAGGCGGCGGGACTGGCGCGCGGCTGGTCGTTGTCCGTCGAGTTCGCCTCCTGCGGCGTGTCACCCGCCGTCTCGGAAGGATCGAGCAAGCCGAGCGCTCGCGTCAGGTACTGCTGCATCGCGACTGTCTCATTGGAGTTCGATCCCGATCTCAACTCTTTCATCAACTGGCTGGAGAGGCCCAGTGCGATCTTGGGATTCGCCGACAGATGCTGTCCCTGCTCACCGCGTCGGCGATCTTGGTCGAGCACCTGCGCCAGACCGTACATCGCCCGCTTGCGAATGTGATCGTTCGGGCTTTGCAGTTCCTGAACGAGCTTCCCCCAATCCTGCTCGCCCGCCGCGATGCGACCGAACATGGCCCACACGGCTACGACTGCCAGCACGATCAGCCCCGGTACGACGAAGAGCTGCACGATGAAGCCCGCTGACGGCGGCTGCACCGGTGGCAGGTCGTCGGACAACTCGGGACGTTGCGAGAGAGATGCGGATTCCTGATCGAACTGGTCGGACATTGATGAACCATGTGACTGAAGCGGGCGAGCCATCCATCGGGCATCTCCGACGGAACGACCTGTCGAAGTGCGGCGGATTATAGGCTCACACGCCCACGATTGCAGCGGAGCCAGGGCCATCGCCTGTTTCAAATGGGGGTGCCACGGTCACGGAGCTTCGACGTGGCCGTGCGAGGA
>JAYUFF010000312.1:0-2262 GCA_043738825.1 Schlesneria sp. | reverse complement strand
CGTGGACGCGCTTCCCAGCCTGCCACTCGAAGACCTCGATGCGCGAGGGACCGTCGAGATGGTCGATGTTGCCGATCGTCCCGATGCCGCCAACAGCGAGCAGTCGATTGTCGGGCGAGAAGGCGACGCTGCGGATGCCACCGATCGAGTGACGCCGCTGCTTCGGATCCCATGTGTACAGTACGGGGGTCTCCAGTTCGGCGAGTTTCTTTCCACTGGCCGCCTCCCACACCGCGACGTGTCCAACCTTGTCGCCGGTCGCGAGAAGTTGGCCATCGTGCGAGAACGCCACCGCGTACAACATCGACGGAAAATGATGCGGCGTCATCGGCTTGTGCTCGACCAGCGTGTGCAGCAGATTGCCGGAAGCGGCATCCCACACCTTGCACAGCATGTCATCGGCCACACTGGCGATCAGCCTGCCATCCGGTGAGGCCACGACGTTGCGAATCCATTTGTCGTGAGCGGCCACCGTGCGAAGGGGCGTTCGCTGCTCGATGTCCCACCAGATCAGACGACCATCGTAGCTGCCGGTCACCAGTTGGTTGCCAGCCAGCGCGGCTCCGGTCACGTAGCTCCGATGCCCCTCGCCGGTGAACTCGATTGGTTGTGGCTTGTCACTCGCCATGTCGATCTCGCGGACTTTGAAGTCCGATCCCCCCACGAGCAGCCGCTGCGACTGAGGGACCAGCGCCACGCAGAGCGAGATGCCCGGCATGCGGACGGACTTGGCGATCTTGAACTGGGTGGGATCGGCGGTGGTCATGGTTCAGACTCTTGTCCCCTCGCCCCGGCTTTGCGGGGAGAGGGTTAGGGTGAGGGGTCTTTCAAGGTCGAGCGATTTGGAATCAAAGGGAGTCTTGGAGTGAGTGTCTTCTCTGATTGACAGGCCGCAATTATCACTCGGCCCCCTCACCCTAGCCCTCTCCCCCGAAGACGGGGGCGAGGGGACCGGAGAGAGCGGACCGTCGAATGTTACGCGGCCATCACGCCAACACGTCCATCACCGGCTTGCAGCCGAAATCGACGATCGGGATCGGGCGTGCTCCAACGTGGTATTCCTTTTTGTAGTCGATGCCGAGCGCCGTGAAGATCGTGGCGAACAGGTCGCCCGACTTCATCTCGCCGTCTTCCACCTTGTGGCCGTCGGCGTCGGTCTTGCCGTAGACCGAGCCGCCCTTGATCCCGCAACCGGACAGTGAACAGCTCCAAGCACTCGCGAAGTGGTCACGGCCGAGGCTGGCGTTGATGTTCGGCGTCCGACCGAACTCGGCCAACGTGATGACGAGCGTCGTGTCGAGCAATCCACGCTGCTTCAGATCGTCGAGCAACGCCGACATTCCCTGATCGAGGTCTGCACAAAGTTCGAGGTGCGTCTCAAAGTTCTGACCGTGGCTGTCCCACCACGCGCGGGCGACCTTCACGAACGGTACTCCCGCTTCGACGAGGCGTCTGGCGACCAGGCACTGCTCCTGAAACTGGGTCGGCCCGTAGAACTCGCGCGCGGAGGGTAACTCCTGACCGATGTCGAACAGTTTTTCACTGGCCATGATGCCGCGAACCCGTTCGTAGGCCATGCCGTGACTGGCGACCGAGGCGTTGTAGCGTTTGTCGCTGAATCGCTTGGCGAGCAGTTTTTGGAGGTCGGCTCGCTCCTGATGATCGACCTCGGTGATCGAATCGGGGCGACGGATGTTGGGCGGGATCATGCTGTCGGTGAGGAACGTCGGGGCGTAGCGTGCTCCAAGAAACCCCGAGCCTCCTTTGTGACGCCCTTCCGTTTCGGAGTACATCGACACGTAATCGGGCACCTGACTGTCGGCCCGTCCCAACTCGCGGGCGATCAGCGCACCGAGGTCCGGGTAGTCGATGGCCTGCTCCATCGCGCGGCCCGTCTCCATGAGTCGCGTTCCGCCACCGTGGTCGGCGTTGCGAGTGTTCAGCGAACGAATGAGGGCCGTCGTCTTCAGCCGCTGCGCCATCTTTGGCAGCAACTCGCTGATCTGCACGCCGGCGATGTCGGACTGAATCGCGCGGAACGGACCGCCGGTCGGCCGCCCCGGCTTCGGATCCCACGTCTCCAACTGACTCGCGCCGCCACCGAGCCACAGCAGGATCACACTCTTTTGCTGACGCTTCAGTTCCCCGGCAAGGCACGGATTTTTGAGCAGGTCCAACACCCGCATGTTCGTCGCGAAGGCCGTTGCCCCGGCGAGGCCACTCGCCCCGAGGAGGCTTCGTCGCGAGATGCCATGTTCGGGT
>JAYUFF010000311.1:0-5985 GCA_043738825.1 Schlesneria sp. | reverse complement strand
CGGCCGATCGCGTCTCGCAACAGCACCGCGCGACGAGATGGAAGTCTCATCGCGCGTCACTCAAATTGCCGCCGAAGAACATCAGGGCCATCGCCTTGTTGAGGTTGCGAAACCTGTAGGGTGGGACCAGCGGCGCTTCGCCGCGCCGGCCCACCAGCGATTCTCGAAGGGTCTTCATGGTGGGCCGGCGCTCGAAGCGAGCTGGTCCCACCCTACTTTGAAACTGGGGAAGAGCCGTGGGCTTGGTGTCGCTGCGGCTTGCGGCTGGCGAGGGTCGTTCTTAACATGACGCCCCGTTCTGGAGACGGTCGAGCGGTCATCGCGGTTGGGGGTTGAAAAAGTTTCTGGCGGACCTCCGCCATCTCCCAACATCCGTTCGACTTCCGGCGTACTCTCGAACGCGTCACGGGTCCGTGGACGTGATCTGGTTGTTTCAAGTTCATTCGGGCGGCTCGGGCTGTCTGATTTCAATCATCCGGTTTTTTCAGTGTCATCTGTCGAGAATGGGAACCTGCATGAGCCAGTCCGGCCAGTCCTCCGAATCTGTCATCGAAGTTCGCAATCTCAGCAAGGTCTATCGCGACTTCTGGGGCCGCCCGAAAGTTCGGGCACTGAATGCGTTGAGTCTCGACGTGAAGCGTGGCGAGGTGTTCGGTCTGCTCGGCCCGAACGGCTCGGGCAAGACCACGACACTCAAGCTGCTGCTCGGCCTGCTCTTCCCGACCGAGGGAGAGATCAAGATTCTGGGCAAGTCCGCCGACGATGTGAGCAAGAACGAGCGGATCGGCTATCTGCCTGAAGAGTCATATCTGTACCGGTTCCTCAACGCGCACGAGACGCTCGATTTTTACGGGCGACTCTTCAAGATGCCGGCCTCGGTGCGGAAGGAGCGGGCCGAGAAGCTGCTCGATCTGGTCAAGCTCGCCCCGCAGGCTCGTCGCCGCCAGTTGAAGGAGTATTCAAAGGGGATGACGCGCCGCATTGGTCTCGCGCAGGCGCTCATCAACGACCCGGACTTGGTGTTGCTCGATGAGCCGACCAGCGGACTCGATCCGCTCGGTAATCGCGACATGAAGGACTTGATCCTCGACCTGAAAAAGCAGGGCAAGACGGTCGTCATGTGCAGCCATCTGCTTGGCGACGTGCAGGACGTTTGCGACCGGATCGCGATCCTCTACGGAGGCGAGCTGAAAGTCATGGGCCGCGTCGATGAACTGCTCAAGTCGCAGGACGAGACTCAGATTCTCAGCTCCAAGTTGAGCGATGCGGCGATCAAGGAGGTCGAAGCGGTCCTCAAGAAGCACGGCGCGAATGTGCTCAAGGTCGATCATCCGACAGCCAACCTCGAAGACCTGTTCCTGAAAACCGTTCAGGAAAGCCGCGACCGTCCCGGTCATCGTCTGGTGCAGGAAGGCAAGTCGGCGTCGTAGAAGAGAGTGCAAAGTGAGAAGTGTAAAGTGCAAAGTGCAAAATGAAGAAGGACAAGAGGTCCGCCGACTTCTCTGTTGTCTTTCACTTTTACAGTTTGCACTTCTCACTTTTCACTTTGCACTGGATTGTCGTCGCCCCGCCTCGTCAGTTTGAGGCGGAGCCTTGCTGGTTTCATCCGTCATCGTTTTCGAGGGCTTTCCCCCGCCATGTCATTCGATCCGCAACCGCTGCTGCTCTGGTTTCGCCACGATCCTATGAAGGGGTTGGAACTGGGAGCGTTTCCGATTTGGCTCATCATCGCAGGCGGACTGTCCCTGATTGTGTTCTTGGTTTCGATGCTGAGCGTCTTCGTCAACCACCGCGGCGCGGGGCGTAAAGTCTTCATCGGCGAACTGTCCGGTTGTCTGTCCGATCTCTTCAGCCTGTCGCCGCGCCGCATCGGGGCACTCGCCAAGCTGACGTTTCTCGAAGCGTATCGCCGCAAGGCATTGTCCGTGTTCGTCGTGTTCGCCCTGCTGTTCATGTTCGCCGGTTGGTTCATGGGCGACACAAAGGAGATCACGGGCGATCAAGTCAAGGTCTACGTCAGCTTCGTGCTGCGAGCCATCAGTTGGTTGACGCTGCCGGTCATTCTGGTCCTCTGCTCGTTTGGCATCCCGGAAGACATTCGACTGCGTTCCCTGCACACGGTCGTCACGAAGCCGGCGCGTCGGTTGGAGATTGTGCTCGGTCGCGTGATCGGATTCAGTCTGATCGGCACCGTGGTGCTGCTCGTGATGTCCTCGGTCGGCTACATCTGGATCGTGCGGCAGATTCCCACGAAAGAGCGGGGACTGCTGACGTGCCGCGTGCCGGTGTACGGGGCGCTCAAGTTCCTCGATCGAGGTGGAGTGGAGACGGACAAGGGGATCAACACGGGCGACATCTGGGAGTTCCGCAGCTACATCGAAGGGGCCACCGCCGCGAGGGCCAAGTGGGAGTTTCAGAACATCGACGAGAGCGCACTCGACGCCAAAGGCAACCTGCATCTGGAGAATCAGTTTGTCGCGTTCCGCAGCTACAAGGGCGACATGAAGCGGCAGTTGCTGTTCGACTTCAAATTCATCAATCCCGAGAAGTCGTCGGCTCCCGGCCAGCCGCTGACGTTTACCACCGAGGCGCGGCAGATCAGTGAGTTTCGCGGCGTCACGGACACGATCCATCGCACACTGGGGCGCAAAGGTGATGAGACGACCTATGACCTCATCAAGGACTTCGTGAAGTCGGACGGCTCGCTGACCGTCGAGGTCGCGTGCCTCGACCGCGAACAGTACCTCGGCATGGCCCGGCCCGACCTGTTCGTTCGCAAGCCCGATCAACCATTCTGGCTCGGCTATGCCAAGGCGGTCCTTGGCATCGAGTTGATGATGATCCTGGTCGCGATCATGGCCGTGACGGCCAGCACGTTCCTCAAAGGGCCGATCGCGACGGTGCTTACCTTCTGCCTGCTGATGCTGGGTGGCGAGGACTCGCACAAGTTCATGGACGAGTTGGTGGGAGGCGGCTTCAAGGGGGGCGGCTTCCTCGAATCGATCTATCGCATCCTGACTCACATGAACCCGACCACCGACCTGCCGGACAATCCGGCGTTCGGCGGGATGCGAATCTTCGACTCGGGGCTGACAAGTTTCCTGTGGCTCTGCAAGCAGGTCATTCCCCGGTTGCAGTACTTCAACATGTCGGAGTACGTCTCGAACGGCTTCGATGTTCCGTGGGATGCGTCGGTCATTCCCAGCCTGTTGGTCACGGTGGGCTATCTGATCCCCTGCGTCTTGCTGGGCTACTTCGCACTCCGGATTCGTGAATTGGAGTCCAAATGAACAACATGACCGCTGCCCAATCTCGGAAGCTGACCTATCTCGGCGCGATTGTGCTCCTGCTGATTCCCATTGTCTGGCTCGGCCGGCCTTCCGACGGCAAAGAGAATTCGGGGGGGACGCTCGCCCAACTGCGATCGAAGTACGAGTTGGGTGAGAGCGACCTCGGTGATGTCGATCCGTCCAGTGCGGCGATGAACCTCGTGTTGCTCGGCATGCGCGGTGTGGCGGTCAATCTGTTGTGGGTCGATCTCGACAAGCAGAAGGATATGAAACGCTGGGCCGAGATGCAGGCAGTGACCGAGTCGATCGTGCGGCTTCAGCCGCACTTCGAGAAGGTCTGGGAATTCAACGGCTGGAACCTGGCCTTCAATACGTCGGCTGAATGGGACGCCGTTCCCGATCGCTACTACTGGGTGAAGACGGGTGGCAAATTCCTGAAGCGGGGTGTCGAACGCAACCGGAAATCGACGCACCTCCAGTATCACGTCGCCAACGTGTTGCAGAAGAAGATCGGCATCGCCGACGAGTCCAAGCAGTACCGCAAGTTCTTCCTGAGCGACCCCGATCCGAAGTTCAATGGCAAGCCCGACCCGGAGTTCAACCCCGAAGGGATCGACAGCTATCTCGCGGCCAAGAAGGCTGCGGAACTCGCCTGCGAGAAAGAGAAAACCCGCGCGCAGCACATTCTCGATCGCAGCCTGTTCCGTGCGATGCCCGCCCGTTGCCAGTTCGACTACGCGATGGTGCTGCACAAAGACGGCAAGTTCGGTGAAGAAACGCGCGAGGCGTGGCAGGAGGCTCTCAACGACTGGACGCAGAAGTACGGCAAGGAATTCTTCCGGGTTCCGATCGGGGAGGAGTTGTTTGACATCCAGATGGAGATGGACCGCGACGACATCAAGTTGTTCGCCAAGTCACCGGACGATGTCGTGAAGCTCGCCCGGGCCGTCGAGCAGTATCGACGCATGGTCAACTACTACTATTGGCGAACTCGCGGCAACTGCGAGGCCGACACGGAAACATCGGAAGCTCATCGTGAACTGTACGAAGGCAGTCAGTTCTACAAAAAACAGGAGTTGGAGAAGGCGCGCGCGTCGGCATTCTCGGGCATGCAGAAGTTCGAGTCGATTCTGAAGAAGCCGGGCTACGAAGACCTCAAGGACGAAGACACGCTCGTCGAGGAGTGTCTGCTCGGTGTGATGGTCTGGGAGAACACATACCGCTTGATTGGCGAACCGGTTCCCGAAGAATTCCCGCTCAAGTCGCTCAAACTGGCGCGGCAGGAGAACTCGTCCACGATGCAGAACGTGACCCGCAGCTTCAATCGTTTGCGATTGACCCTGGACGAATGATCGCGCGGCTGATCGCGATGGCCAGCCGCGTCAAATCGTCGTCCGTGTGCGCGGTCGTCACGACGATCCGCAGTCGGGACGTGCCGCGAGGGACCGTGGGCGGACGTATGGCTCCCACGAGAAACCCCTGCTGCTCCAAGTGAGCAGACGCGCGAACGGCCGCCTCGGGATCGGTCAGTCCGACAGGCACGATGGGGCCAACCGAGCCGGACAGCGGCTCAACCCCCGCCGCGCGAAGTTGTGCGCGGAATGAGGCCGCTGCGCGGGTGAGTCGTTCGCGCCGCGCTGGTTCTGCCGCGATGATGTCGAGGGCCGCGACCGCCGCCGCACAGATCGAGGGGGGGAGCGCCGTGGAGTAGATCTGTGTGCGGGCGTGGTTCCACAGATAGTCGATCAAGTCCTGTGACCCGGTGACGAAGCCACCCAGCGTGCCGATCGCCTTGCTGAGCGTGCCGACTCGCACGGCGATACGGTGTTCCACATCCAGCAACTCGGCGGCCCCGCGTCCTTGCGTGCCGAACACGCCCGTTCCGTGAGCCTCATCCACGATCAACGACGCTCCGAATCGCTCGGCTAGCTCGCACAGTTCGGGCAGCGGCGCGAGATCGCCGTCCATGCTGAAGACGCTGTCGGTCACGATCCATTTGCGACGCGCCTCGATCGCCTTGTCGAGTTCTCGTTCGAGAACAGACAGGTCGGCGTGCTGATAGACACGCAATTTTGCGCCCGACAGTCGGCAGCCATCGACCAGACTTGCATGGTTCAACCGGTCACAAAACACGACATCGCCGGAACCGGCCAGCGCGGCCACCGTTCCGACGTTGGCCGCCATCCCCGTCGGAAACAGCAACCCGGCGACCCGCCCTTCAAACTCGGCGAGTCTTCGTTCCAGTTGTTCGTGCCACGCAGTCCGACCACAGACCAGAGCACTCGCCCGTGAACCGACTCCCCAAGTGGACAGGGCGTCGGCCGCCGCCGCGATCACGCGCGGATCGCCCGCCAGGTTCAAGTAGTCGTTCGAGGCAAAGTTGAGCACGTGCCGACCGTCCACCTCGCACCAACCATCCGGCAACGGTCGCACGCTGCGCCGCTGACGAAGCAGTCCCTGCGACGCCCAGTCGCGAAGTTCCTCTGTGAGCCAGGCCAGTGATTCGGACATCGGTCGATCAACTCAAATGAGAACTGGTTGAGAGCGACTGCCCGAGCCAACCGCATCGGATTGGCAGCCCGCTTGAACCAAGGAGCGTGGGGTAGGTTTGTAACCTGCCAAAGACGCATTGATGAAGGACTGAGGGAGTGTTGGTTTGCGTGGCAACTTGTCGTGCGGCTGCACGTTGCAGCCG
>JAYUFF010000310.1:0-2262 GCA_043738825.1 Schlesneria sp. | reverse complement strand
TGGCGGGGGTTGCCAAGATTGACATCACCAATGTTGAAGCGGGGCCGGTGAATGATCCGTTGTTTGTAAAAGCGTTGGTGGTCAAGAGTCACTCCACGACGGCAGTGATCGTTACTGTCGATGCCGTGGCGATCGGTGAGATTGGGCACATCAAGAATGACTACCTGCCCAAGGTGCGGGCGCGGATCGAGAAGGAACTGGGCATCCAGCCGACGAACATGTTGTTCAACGCCAGCCATTGTCATGGAGTGGTCTGCTCGGACGTGGACGAGCGGACTGTTCAGGCGGTGAAGTTCGCGGCGCAGAACATGGTTCCCGTCCATGTCGGTGCGGGTAGCGGGCACGAAAACCGGATCATGGAGAACCGGCGGCTCAAGCTGAAGAATGGCAAAGAGGTGGATGTTCGCCATGCGTACTCGATGCCGCCCGATGAAGAGGTAGCCGAGGTCGGGCCGGTCGATCCCGAGATCGGCATCCTGCGGCTGGACCGGACGGACGGGAAGACCCTGGCCGTCGTCTACAACTTCGCGTGTCATCCGATTCAGGGCGTTCCCGGCGGAGCCAACACGGCCGATCTGACCGGCTTTGCCTCCAGTGTGATCGAAGACAATCTCAACGAGGGAACGATCGCGCTGTTCGTGCAGGGCTGCGGTGGCGACATCAATCCGGTGCTGTACAAGGATGTCGAGCATCCCCGTCACGCCGAGCCGTTGGGAAACATGCTGGGCCTCAGCACGTTGAAGGCGCTGCGTGCGGTTTCGAGCAGGGAGGACGCACGGTTGACGGTCATCAACGAGACGATCGCCCTTCCGCGAGCGGATCTCGCCGAACGAATCGTCTCGCAGGAGGCCGAGCTGCAGCGACTGCTGAAGTCTCTCCAAGGAACGAGCCTTAACCTGAAGACGTTTCTGCCGCTGGCCGTGAAGTACAACCTGTCGGCCGAGTTCCCGTCGTACTACTCGCACCGGTATCTGCACGACAAAAAGATCGGGCGCGACGACCTCAGTCAGCACGACGCCGACAACCGCCGAAACATGAAGCAGTACATCGACAACATCCACACGATGGAGCAACTGACTCGCACGCAAACGAACTTGGCACTGTTAAAGAAGCATCAGGCACAGAATGTCGCGGCCGGAAAGCGAACGATCGACGTGGAAGTCGTCGGTCTGCGGATCGGCGATTTCGCGCTGATCACGTTCCCCGGTGAGCTGACAGTCCAGATCGGGCTGAACATCAAGCAGGCATCGCCTCACCGGAAAACTTTCGTCGCGGGATACACCAACGGCTACATCTACTACGCTCCGACGGCCGAACAACTTCTGAACGTCGGCGGTGCTCAGGAGGACAGCGACTGCATCCTCGCCCCCGAATGGCAGGCGTTGTTCGAGACCAAAGCGGCGGAGATCCTGAAGAGGTTATGAGCGGGTGCAGTCGTTGAACTGCCGTTTGTTCCCATTGATGCCGCTGTGGGAAACGAATAGCCTTCGCGGAGCTTCGTTCTCCCATTGGAAAGAGCCTCATGACCGCACGTCCCTTCGTTCGTTTGCACCCGGATGACACCATCGCCGTCGCCGCGCGGCAGGTTTCCGAGGGAACGACGTTCTCATTGGAAGGCACCGGCCCGGTGACGACTCGCGAAGAGATCGACATGGGCCACAAGGTGGCCCTGCGACCGATCGCGACTGGCGAGCCGATCAAGAAATTCGGTCAGACGATCGGCTTCGCGGCGACCTCGATCCAGCCGGGCGATTGGGTTCACGTTCACAATGTCACAGCGGGCGATCTGAAACTCGATTACGCCTTCTGCTCCGAGATTCCCCCGACGCCGACGCCGATCACCGGTCGGACGTTTCAAGGCTATCGCCGCCCCGACGGCCGCGCGGCGACGCGCAACTACATCGGCATCGTCTCGACCGTGAACTGTTCGGCGACGGCCTCGAAGTACGCGGCTCAACGATTCGACACGGCGTTGCTCGAACAATTCCCGAACGTCGATGGAGTCATCCCGCTGATTCACAAGGGTGGCTGTGCGATGCAATTCGGCGGTGAAGACCACAGGCAACTCACTCGCACATTGGCCGGATTCGCGAAGCATCCAAACATCGCGGCCTACATCGTCATTGGCCTCGGGTGCGAGACGGCTCAGGCGTCGTTTCTGATGGACAACGGCGGACTGCTGCAACTTGGAGGCACCTCGCAACTGCCGGGCACCAATCCGCTCGTGATGAACATTCAGGAGCAGGGAGGCGTGGCGAAGAC
>JAYUFF010000309.1:0-5990 GCA_043738825.1 Schlesneria sp. | reverse complement strand
CAGGAGAATCACTGTTCCCGCGATGGTGCGTTCCGAAGACTCCACGCACCCTACTTTGCAAACTCGGACGTAGTAAATGCTCAGCCCCCAAACGTCCTTCGGCCAATCCTTCAGTGATCAAGGCCGGAAAATTGGATGGCTGGGCAGTTCGAGTTTGGGCGGCCGTCCGTTTAAGGCATGATCGAGATCCGCGCACTCTTGGAGAATGGTTCTGCGCAGCCACTTACTTTTGCGGAACCGTCTTCGGCGTGGCATCCTTCGGCTGTGCGTTGTTGACCGCGCTGGCGAACGTGTTCCAAATCTGCACGCGGTACATGAACACTCCGGCGATCCCGCCGAAGATGACCGCCAACCAGACGATCAGCGTGAGCAGGCCATACGTCCCGGACGCGAGATTTTTCAACCAGCGCGTCCAGCCTCGGCGGCCGTACTGCTTGTCGATGTCGGCGTAGAGCGACTTCATGTCGCCCGCCTTCCTGTCCGCCTTGTCTTTGATCAGCCGGCCTTCGACCTGCTTCTGAAACTCGGGAAAGTAGGCGATCGGCATGAACTGGTCGGCCGCGTTCTTTTTGCATTTGGCTTTGGCATCGAGCGTCCCCGACTTCAAGCCCGCCTGCAACTGCACGGTCGTCAGTTTGGCGATCGTGTCCTTCCCCTGGGCGTTCTTGTACTGGACGATCCAGGATTGGGCGCTGTCGGCGGAAACTGGCGGACTCGATTTCCGAGCGGCATCCTCGGCTGAGGTCTTCGGCACGCCGGAGGGCGCGGTGGGGCGAGGCGTCTGGACCATCGACTGCGGTCCGCGCGACGCACCCAGCGCATTGCCTGACGACGCCGTTTGCACGACCTTGTCCGGCGCATCGATGAAGCTCAGCGAGGGGCTTTCCAACCCGAGGCTGCTCAGCAGTTTGATCGCTTCGCCGCAGTCCTTGCAGCGAATGTTCAAGTCCTTCGCGATCATCTTGTCGATGATCAGGTCGAGCTTCTCGGGAACTTCGGGGTTGAGTTTGCGCGCCGCCGTAAACTGGCCCTTCTCCTTGTTCATCACCACTTCGAGGGCCGAGTTCCCCGAGAACGGCAGCTTGCCCGTGACGAAGTAGTACAGCGTGATCCCCAGCGCATAGATGTCGGTTCGTCCATCGACGTGCTTGGCGTTGCGAGCCTGCTCGGGAGCCATGTAGTACGGCGTGCCGAGTCCCGTGCCGCTCTGGGTCATCGACATGTCTTCGTCGGTCGCCTTGGCGAGACCGAAGTCGGCGACCTTGACCTTTCCCTTGCTGGTCAGCATCACGTTGTCGGGCTTGATGTCGCGATGGACCATGCTCTGGTTGTGAGCGACTTGGAGCGCCTCGGCACAACGGAGGGTCACGTGCAGCGCGTCGCCCACCGACAGCTTGCCGAGTTTGTCCATCCAGCCCTGCATCGACTTGCCATCGACAAACTCCATCGCCACGTAGTGAACGCCGTTGTCCTGATCGACATCGTACACGCTGACGGCATTGTCGTGGTTCATCCGCGCCATCGAACGGGCTTCGCGATAGAACCGCTCGACAAAATCGCCCTTGCCCGCCAGCGCCTTCGACAACACCTTGATGGCCGCCTGCCGTCCGAGCTTGGTGTCCTCTGCGAGATACACCTCGCCCATGCCCCCTTGGCCCAGCTTCTTGAGCAACTTGTACTTGCCCAGTTGCGACGTTCCCTTGCCGGACGATTTGCTTCCCTCGTCCGACGACTTGGCTTCGGCGGTCTTCTGGTCCTGGTTGTCCATGCGCTTTCCCTGCCGTGTTGGTGTGTGAGCGGCCGTCTGATCGAGTGCTCCGGACAAACTCTGTCCGGGAACAACGGTCTCACCCAAGGGTGAGTCGATAATCGATGGATCTTGGCTGGCGGACATGGTGCGGCTCCTGAATGGTCTGACGGCAACTAAAAATAAGTCACGCATTCCGATGGCGCGGATAAAAAATACAAATCGCAAACTTTCGCCAAAGTTCGGATCAGCCTGACGAAGTACACCTCTTGAGCAGACGGGAAAGGCTCGACCTTTCTCCCGCATTGGCCACGATGTGACGGAGTGCGGCGGGGCCGGGGCGGCATTATGGGCAAAGCCGTTACAACCTGTAAACGGGTGCGATCTGGCCGCCGACCGAAATCCCGAAAGCAATCTCGCGACAAGGACGAGCCAAGGTTCGATCCGATCCGCGCGGGGAGGCGAACCGCCACCTCAACTTCCGGAGGTGGCTCGCGCGACGATCGACGCCAGATAGTCGAGCACTCCCTGAGTATCGACATCGTGCAACACGTCGATGTTGCCGCGCCACGACGGCTTCGCGCGGCGGTCGAAGACCGTCATGCCACGCGTCAGTTTGCCATCGGTCTCGACATCAATGGACATGGTCGTCCGGTGGAAGAGCTTCGGCCGGGCGATCGAAGCCAGCGCCGTCAACTCGGGAAGCCACATCCCTTCGACGCCCAAGTGCTGGTGATGGGCACGCAGCGCGAACGGGATCAACTGCCGGAGCAGGTGCCCGCAGCGGGTCTCATCCGTCAGGTTGAGGCGATGGAACTGCTCGAACGTCAGCATCGCCTTCTGGCTGACATCGAGCGGGACGAGCGTCTTCGTGGCGGGGAATCTCAGCACCAGCCGGGCCGCTTCGGGGTGATGCATGACGTTGAACTCGGCGGCCGGTGTGACGTTCCCCGGTGCGGTGACCGTCCCCGCCAGACAGACGACTCCCTGCAACCGGCCCAGAAACTCGGCGTCTCGATCGCACGCGAGGGCCAGGTTTGTGAGCGGCCCGAGCGTCAGCAGCACGATCTCGTGCGGGTATTGTCGCGCCAATTCGGTCATCAATTTGGCGGCGTCTTTCGGATGATGCAGGTCGGCGATGCTCGGCTTCCAATCGCCCAGGCCCTCGGGACCGTTGAGGCATCGTTGTCGGTGCTGCCATTCCGGTGAATCGGCAAACGGCACCTCGGCTTCCTGCAACCGCTGACCCGAATCGGCCACGCCGATCCGCGGCCACTTGGGTGGGTCGAGTGCCTCGACCACCGATTGCAGGTTGCGGCCCGATTGAACCGCCGACACGCAGCCGCCGACCGCCGACAGCGCGATCAAATCCAGATCGGGATCGAGCAGCGCGGCGGCAATCGCCAGCGCGTCTCCAATCCCCGGATCGGCATCAATGATGAGCTTTTGCGGCATGGTGGCTTCAAATCTAAGGCTGGTGCAGGGTGAAACGGCCCGGATCGTAAGTCGCTCCGACCTGCGGTTCAATCCCCTTCTGTTGAGTTCTTGCGCCGCGAGCCGTTATACCTCACGCGGTGATGAGTGAGAGATTTCTGAGCGAGGCGGCGTCAGCCCCCCGGTTCTGCGTTGGGTTGATGGTCGAGGGTTGAAGGTTGAAGGTTGATGGTCAGAGAAGACGCCCCAGTTCTGACCATCAACCTTCGACCATCAACCTTCCACGAACCGGGGGGCTAACGCCCAATGGCACTGACTTTACTAACCCGCAGCGCCAGCGAGGGCGATGACAAGAGGCGTTTTCCTTTGTTTCCCTCGCTGACACTTCGGGTTGCTGGGGTAAAGTAAGTGCCATTGGGCTAACGCCGCCCCGCTCAGAAATCTCTTCACGTGCTACGGCTTCTCGCCGGTTCGCTGCGACGTGCCTCCCCATCGCCATCTGAGAGCCATCATGATCGATGAACTGCGTCACGCCATTTCGGAATTGCTCGACGGGCGAGACCTCTCGGCCGACGCCATGCACGCCGCCATCGGCGCGATCATGGATGGACGGTCCACCGAGGTCGAAATCACCGCGCTGCTCACCGCGCTGCGTTGTCGAGGCGAATCCATCAGCGAACTCGTCGGCGCGGCACAGGCCATGCGCGAGCGAGCCACTTCGATTCCGTGTCAAACCGCGAATCTGCTCGACACGTGCGGGACTGGCGGCGATTCGTTGCACACGTTCAACATCAGCACGGCGGCGGCCCTGGTCGCGGCGGCGGCGGGCCAGCCGGTCGCGAAGCACGGCAACCGCAGCGTCTCCAGCAGTACCGGTTCCGCCGACGTGCTCGAAGCGCTGGGAGTCAACCTGCAACTGACGCCCGATCAAATCGCGAACTGCATCGACGAGATCGGCATCGGCTTTTGCTTTGCCCCGCTGCTGCACGAAGCGATGAAGTACGCGGCTCCGGTGCGCAAGCAGCTTGGATTTCGCACGATCTTCAACCTGCTCGGCCCGCTGACCAATCCGGCCCGCGCGACGTATCAACTCATCGGTGCCAGCCGCATCGCTTCCGCTGAGATGCTGGCGCAGGCCCTGCATCAACTCGGTGCCGAACGCGGCCTTGTCGTCTGCGGCAACGATGAACTCGACGAAGTCAGCTTGTGGGGTGAGACGACTGTGTTTGAAGTCTCACCCAGCGGCGTGCAGCGCCGCACTTGGACGGCATCGCTGCTCGGGTTGCCCGAGTGTCGAGTGACCGATCTCCGCGTCTCGAACGCCGTCGAAAGTGCCGCCGTCATTCGCAACGTCTTCGCCGGTCAACGCGGTCCCGCGCGAGACATCCTGGTCGCCAACGCCGCCGCCGCACTCCTCGCCGCCCACCGAGCCGACTCCATTCAAGACGCCGTCCCGCTGGCCGCCGCCGCACTCGACAACGGCAACGCGGCAGCGCTCTGCGAGCGGTTGATCGAGTTCACGCAGAGAAAGGTTGAGGGTTGAGGGATTGGAAACGCTCTGTCCCTCGACCTTCAACCTCTTCAAGGAGCCTCGTTCGTGAATCGCCTTCTCCTCGACCTGCGATCCGTGCGTGGAGTCCTCTTCGACATGGACGGCGTCATCTACGTGGGCGACACGCCGCTCGCGGGCGTGCAGGACGCGCTCGACTACCTGACCCAGACCGGCCGCACATGGTTGCTCGTCACGAACAATGCCAGCCGCACGCCCGAGCAGTTCGTCGAGAAACTCACCAAGATGAACATCCGCGTCCGACCCGAGCAGGTGCTCGGCAGCGCGGAGGCCACCGCCTGCTGGATGGCCGAACAGGTCCAGCATCACGGCTGGCCCAGCGGCCCCGTCATCGTGATGGGTCAGGCGGGACTGAAGACCGCGCTGACGAACGCGGGCTTTGAACTGACAACCGATCCCGACCAAGCCGTCTATGCCGTTGCGGGCATCAACTTCGAGTTGACCTACGAAGACCTCGCCAACGTGACGCTGGCCATTCGTCGCGGAGCACGCTTCATCGGCACGAACGCCGACGTGACCTACCCCAGCGAACGCGGACCTCTGCCCGGCGCGGGAAGCATCCTCGCGCTCCTGACCGCAGCCACCGGACAGCAGCCGCTCGTCATCGGCAAGCCGAACGCAGGCATGTACCAGCAGGCGATGGCCCGCCTCGGCCTCACCCCCGCCGAGACCCTGATGGTCGGAGACCGCTACGACACGGACATCTCCGGCGCGATCGCACTCGGCCTGCTAACGGCCGGCATCCTGACCGGCATCTCCACGCGAGCGGAGTTCGAGCAGGCGACCACACCGCCGAGTCTGATCGTCGAAGACTTGCCCGGCTTGATCGAAGCCTTTCGACGCGCGGACGACCGCGATTCCTGATGCGACGACAGCACGATTGTGGAATCGATCCTAACTTCGACTTTTGCAGTTTGGGACTGCGGGGATTCATCACCGCTTTCCTTTCTCAATCCGCAGCCGCATTTTTGAAATACCTCATGTTCGATGTGGCTTTCAAAAATTCTTTCGATCAAGAGAAACCAAAGCGGCAATCAATTGCCGCACGCCAAAAAACGGCAAAAGTCGAACTAACTGCCGATGTAGCGGGCGTAGAGGCCGCGCGCCGTGGCGAGGTCTTCCGTTCCCTGCACGATCGCACGGCCATCGCGAAACACCGTGAGTTGCCGTTCGTCACCGGTCGGCTGAAACCGGAGCAGGAACGGGTTGCGAGTCACCTCGCCCAGCAGCGACAACTTC
>JAYUFF010000308.1:0-5991 GCA_043738825.1 Schlesneria sp. | reverse complement strand
AACAACGCGGCATCGACTGGCACTTTCAACTTGAAGACGCTCGAGTCAGACTCAAGCGGCTCTACCCAAAAATCAAGACCTGACAGGGCACTAGAACCTTGGCTGGGAATGTCAGAAGAGACTCTGCCATTTCTTCACTCCTCAGGATCAGCCGATTAGAGCTACTCTCACTTCAACCCCAGCGACTTCACCGCTTCGCCATCGACTTCTTCGAGGTAGGCGAGCAGGCGGTCGCGTTGGTTGGTGAGGTGGCGGACTCGCAGGAGAGACCGGACGCGCGTGGTGAGTTCGAGGCGGTGAACGGGTTTCGTCAGGAAGTCGTCTGCGCCGGCCTGGACCGCTCGTTCGATGTCGCCCAGTTCGTTGAGGGCCGTCACCATCAGGATCGGGAGGTCTTTCGTCGCCTTGTCGGCGCGCAGCCGCTTGCAGACTTCATAACCACTGAGTTTGGGCATCATGATGTCCAGCAAGATCAGGTCCGGCTGGAACTCGGCGACTTTGTTCAGCGTCTCCTGGCCGTCGTGAGCCATCGCGATCTCATAAGGCTCATCGAGCAGGTAAGCGTCGAGCAGCTCGCAGTTTTGCAGGTTGTCGTCGGCGATCAGGATGCGGGAGCGTTCACTCATGGCAGGCAGTTCCGTGGCGTGGTTCGGTCGAACCGAGTGGCCTCGGTCGTCAGGTTTCGTGGTGGAGAGAATCTTATCGTCTTCGCTCGCGAAGCGGAATTGGCGCGGGTTGATGGCTACGGCCACGCGATGGGTGGAGTCCCTTCGATCAAACGGCGGAGCAACGTTTCATCGACTCGTCCTCGAAAGCGGACCTTGCCGTCGCAAGCCACGACGGGAACGCACGTGTTGAACTGCTGAACGAGCTGCGGGTCGGTGTCGATGTCCACCTCCACAGCCGGTGGCAGCCAGTGCGAATAATCGGTGAGCACGTCGGCGGCTTCCTCACACAGCGGGCAATTGGCTCGCGTGTAGAGCGTGAGTTGGCGAAAGCGGCGTCCAGGGACATCGGGCTTCCATGACCGAGGCCCATCCTCGCGCGGCTCGGATTTCCAGAGCCACTGCCAACCGAAGACGAGGCCCACCAATCCCAGCACGAACCACAATGTTTGATTCTGATGCCAGAAACGCGGCATCCACGAAATGCCGCGAGTGGATTCGATCCCCTGCAGCACGAGTACGATGATTCCTGCGGTGAGGGCGATCGTGCCCGGCAGCGCCAGTCGTTCGTTCTCGTTCGGTTGCTGGCTTGAACGTCGGTGAGTCATGATTGGCCGTTGAGGGTTGAAGGATGACGGTTGAGGGATGACGGTTGAGGGTTGAAGGGGAAGTCGGATCAACGGCCATGTCTTTCCGGCCATCAACCTTCGACCCTTCACCATCAACCCCGCTTCCGCCCGCCAGACACCGCTGCTCGCGACAAAGTTTTCCGACAGAGCCTAGAAACGCTGCGAATCGGCTGGTAGTTTACGCGAGCGCGTTGCCGCCAAGCCAGTCGTCGCGGGACTTCCGTTCTCGCCGTTACACATCGAATCAGAACGGTTGGTCCTGTCGCCGCAGGGAAGCGTGAATCGGCGAAGTCGAATCTCGAGATCGTGGCGTCCTTGATGAGGCCCGCGTCTCGTCGGTTCTGGAGCAGACACAACTTTGATGTCCAGCAAGCCCAACGCCGAGTCGTTTGTTGCCGTGCTCAAGAAGAGCGGCCTGGTCGAGTCCGACCGCTTGCAGAAGGCGGTCGCGGGCTACACGGCCGGCGGTGGCAGCACCGACGACTCCACCAAGCTGGCCGAGCATCTGATCTCGATCGGCACCGTCACCAAGTGGCAGGCCGAGAAGCTGTTGCAGGGGAAACACAAGGGCTATTTCCTCGGCAAGTACCGGCTGTTGTCGCTCCTCGGCAAAGGGGGCATGAGTTCGGTGTACCTCGCCGAACACACGCTGATGCGCCGCCGCTGTGCCTTGAAGGTGCTGCCGACCAAGCGTGTGAATGACTCGTCGTACCTCGCCCGCTTCCATCGCGAAGCTCAAGCGGTGGCGGCGCTCGATCATCCGAACATCGTCCGCGCGTACGATGTCGATCATCAGGAAGATCGCGACACCCAGATTCACTTTCTGGTGATGGAGTACGTCGAAGGGGACAGTTTGCAGGAGTTGGTGCAGAAGTACGGCGTGTGCGGTTTTCTCGACGCGGCCGAGTACACCCGACAGTCGGCGCTCGGACTGCACCACGCTCATGAAGCCGGGATGGTCCATCGCGACGTGAAGCCGGGAAACCTGCTCGTCGATCCGAATGGAGTGGTCAAGGTGCTGGATCTCGGTCTGGCACGATTCTTCACCGGCGACGAAACGGAAGATTCGCTGACGGTGGCTCACGACGAAAAGGTGCTGGGGACCGCCGACTATCTGGCTCCCGAACAGGCTCTCGACAGCCACACCGTCGATGCGCGGGCCGACATCTACGGCCTGGGCTGCACGTTGTACTTCCTGCTGACGGGCCGACCGCCTTTCATCGAAGGCACACTGACTCAGCGGTTGATGGCTCATCAGACGAAGACGCCGCCAGCCGTCGAGTCTCTGCGCACCGACATCCCCGCGTCGCTCGCCGCCATCGTCCGCAAGATGATGGAGAAGAAGGCCGACGACCGTCCTGCCAACGCCAGAATCCTGGCCGAGGCTCTGTTCACGTGGATCGACGAAAACGCCGACGACTCGTGGCGCAAATCTCACTCGGGCGTTTACGGGACTTCACGCAAGAAGGATGCAGGAGCCAACGCGACCGCCTTGCCAGTCGCGAAGCCCGTCATCGCCATGCCGGTGGTCTCGCCATCCGCGTTTGATTTCACTCAGCCCGCAGCTCCCGTCAGTAAACCTTCCTCGACGAAGTCCGACTCGGCGACGAAATCGAAGCCGCCGCCGAATGCCTCGTCGCAGTCCGTTGATCCCGAGCTTTCCAGTTTTTTCGCGTCGATCTCGGGTGGTCAACCGGCCGTCAAGCCGAAATCGTCTCCGAAGCAACCGACCGCGACTTCGCTACCATTTCTGAAACAGCCTCCGCATCTCGCGGCAAAGTCATCGCTCAAACTGCCCGTGACTGCCAAGCCTGAATCGGACAAGTCACTGCCGCAACAGATCGAACCCACAGCACCCCCACTCGCCACCGCCTCCGAGTTCCCGGAATTCAATACGACGGTACCCGCGACGAAGCCGCCGTCTGCCCCTTCAATTTCATTGCGAGCAACCGCCTCGACCTCCGGCGCGGTGCCGCTGCCGGCGAAGGCCGCTTCGACACCAGCCGTCTCCAAATCGAAGAAGTTGCCCGTGTCCCTTGTGGCGGGAATCGCCGGCGTTTGCGTCGTGCTGTTGCTCCTCGTCGCGTATTCGATGGGCTGGTTTGGAGACTCGACCACCGGTACGAAGAACTTGCCGCTGACCAAGTGGCCTGACGACAAACGAGAGATCACCGTCGGCGGAACCAAACCCGACTACAAGACCATCGTCGAGGCCTTGCGAGCCGTGCGGGCGCGGTTTGAACCGATCAATGACAACGACCAGATGGTCATCCGAATCGCCGCCGGTACCTACCGGGAGAACATCAACATCGACGCCAGCTTTCGCCGCATGGGCAAGAAGAAGCCCGGCGAATCCGCCGTGGTGGAATGGCCCAAGGGAATCAAGCTCGTGGGCGCAGGAACGGTGATTCTCGAACCGAGCAAAGAGGGGCCAAAGGACAGTCCCGTCATCCGGTTGAAAGAGATCCTCAAGTTCGTCATCGAAGGCATCGAGGTCGATGCGACCGGCAGGAAGACCGCCATCGAACTCTCGGGTTACATGGCAGACACCACTCTGAGTCGCCTGACAATTCGAGGCTTCACCGAAACGGGCGTGTCGTGCCTCGGAGCGCAGGGCTCGGCATTCGGTATGGCGACCAGCGACGAAGTGGTGCTCGATCAACTGCGATTGGAACCGGCCGCCAGTTCGGCGACCGCAGTTGGCGTGCGACTGCGCGAGGACGAAAGCGGAAACACCAGCTACGTGATCGTCCGTGGCTGCCGGTTCATGGGACCGCTGGCGGCGGGGATCTCGATCTCGGGGTGGTCGGGGCCATTCAAAATCACCGTGTCTGAAAACGTCTTCAGCCAGGCGCAGGATGGCGTTCGCTTTGAGGGTCAAATTCCGTGGAAGGACATCGTGCTGACTAACAACACCTTCCACGACGGTCGTCATGGGATTCTCTTTACGAGGATGCCCGGCGATGGTTCGCGCGATCTCGTCTTTCACCGCAACCTGTTCTCCAAGATGCAAGTGGCTGAGGGCTTGGTCCAGGAGAACTACAACGAGGGGATGTTCAACGGCATGATCTCCAGCGAACCTCCCGGAACGGAACACAACTGGTCGGATCGCGCAGCGCCCAATGCACCGCTGCCGGGAGAGATCAACCGCCTCTTCGCGCAGGATGGCAAGCGCGGAGAGAAAGGTTTCGCGTTCGCATCGACGGAGATCAAGGATCCGAAATTCCTGGCTCCCACGGACAAGAGCGTGCAACGCAAAGTCGATCTGTCACCCGACGCCAAGACGAAACTGACCTTCGAGAAACCTTGGGTTGGAGCCGTCGGCCCCTGACCCCGAGTCAGAGGATGCGTGAGTCTCGAATCGACGGCGTCATGCACGTCATGCGACTCAACGAACGCTTGCCCCGTGCCCCTACAATCCGGGCCATCGGAAAACTCGAATCGGCCGTTTGACGCAATGGCCTTGCTGGGCAGGACTTATTTTTTCGGTGAACAATCGGGCGGCGTTCGACCAACCGGCATCCGAGCGACCTGCCGGTCGAACTGACCTCAACACGAGTCTTGCAGACGACTTAGCCCACCGATTTGAAGGTGCTCGCGCGCGGGAATTCCCACCCTCACACACGTGTCCTTCCCGATGCGTCGTGCAAAGCGAAGCTGGCTCGGGGCTTAAACTGTACAGTTGCCCGAGGCATCCTTCTATGACCATCATTGTCTCACCTGCCAGCAACCACCCCACGCCTCCCTCTCGTGGTCCTTGCCCCCTCATTTTGAATGACCTTGTGTCAGTTTTGTGGAACGGTTGTCGGCTGCGAACCAGCAGGTGGCATCATGTCGTCGCGATCGTCGAAAACTCATCATCAGCAACAGCACGCGAGATCACTGCGCGGTGCCGTCTCCGCGCGAGCCGGCTCGACTCGTCCGAACGTCGCCTATCGCCAGCGCGGCCATGTGGATGGAAGCCGATCGTCTCACTTCGGCGCTCCCGAAGCCTGGCACGAGCCGCGCGGAAGGGACCAGATTGAGTACCTCGCGCAACCGGCCGGTGAGGGCTTTCTCCACCCCGTCTCCATCGACGAAGTCCGGGCGCGCGTGGCACTGCTTCCCACGAAATTCACTCGCCAGATTGAAGTCATTCAGTTCAGCACGATGACTCGCAAACGGCAGTTCTTTCCGCTGTATGGGATGCAGTGGGGACCGAACGTCTACCTCTATCCGATGGAAGCATCGCTCGTGGAGACGTACCAACGGCCCCCGACGCCGCAGCAGTTGGTCGAAGCCCGCATGTTTGGTGGTGAGTGGTCCCAAGTCGGGCGCGAGTGGCGTCTGACATGGACGCTCGACACGATCCGCGACTTCTACCTGAACAACGTGCTGATCCACGAGATCGGCCATGTAAACGATCAGCGCAACACGAACTCGGTCGCGCGTGAACGATATGCCAACTGGTTCGCCACCGAGTACGGCTTCCGCGCCTCGCGCGGGCGTCGCTGAGAGACAGAATGCCGACAGCCCATTGTCGGCCGGAATCGTTGTAGCGTGCGGTTCATCGGGGCAGGATGCCTCGATGAACCGCATGTTCATTTCCAGGTTGAAACGTTGGTGAGTTGATTAGGCGAGCGGCAGAAACAACTTATCCATAGAAGCCTGACACGCAAGCGAAGGATGCTTGGTTACTCATCCTTCGCTTGCGCGTC
>JAYUFF010000307.1:0-6009 GCA_043738825.1 Schlesneria sp. | reverse complement strand
CGATCCCGACGAGTCCATGCCGCCCGCATCGACCAAGCGCGTGCTGACCGCGGCTCAAAAGGAGACGCTCAAGAACTGGATCGCCTCCGGGGCCGAGTACAAGCCGCACTGGTCGTTCGTCGCGCCGGTGCGGCCGGCGACTCCGAGCGTGCAGCGGCGCGAGTGGCCTCGCGGCGGGATCGACTCCTTCGTGCTGGCCCGGCTCGAAAAAGAGAAACTCGCGCCGTCGCCCGAAGCCGACAAGTACACGCTCGTCCGGCGAGCTTCGCTCGATCTGATCGGATTGCCTCCGACTCCCGAAGACGCGGATGAGTTCATACGCGACTCGTCGCCCGATGCCTACGAAAAACTGCTCGACCGTCTGCTGGCCTCGCCGCGCTACGGCGAACGTTGGGCGAGGCGCTGGCTCGATCTGGCCCGCTATGCCGACACGAACGGCTATGAAAAAGATCGGCAACGTTCGGTCTGGCCGTACCGAGACTGGGTCATCAACTCGCTCAACGCGAATCTGCCGTTCGACCGATTCACCGTCGAGCAGCTTGCGGGCGACATGCTCCCCGGCGCGACGCTCGACCAGCGGATCGCGACCGGCTTCCACCGCAACACGATGCTGAACGAAGAAGGCGGCATCGACCCGCTGGAGTTCCGCTACCACGCGATGACCGACCGAGTCGCCACGACCGCAACGACATGGTTGGGACTGACGGTGGGTTGTGCCCAGTGCCACACGCACAAGTACGACCCGATCACGCACCGCGACTACTTCAGTTTCTTTGCCTTGCTGAACAACGCCGACGAACCGGAAATGGATGTCGTCCGCTCCGACATCGCCGCGCGACGGACCAAGTTGCTCGAACAGATTGCGGCTCACGAGGCCGACCTGCCGAACCGCTTCCCGCTGCCGGACGATTTCGAGTGGACGCCGATCAAACCGGTGGTCGCTCGCTCGACGGGCATGGCCACGCTCGAGATCAAAGTCGATGCGTCGGTCTTCGTGACGGGAACGTCTACCGACAAGGACACGTACATCGTGGGACTCGACTCCGATCTGACCGATGTCGTGGCCGTGCGACTCGAAGCGCTGGCCGATCCCGCGCTGCCGAGCAAAGGTCCCGGCCGAACACCTCACGGCAACTTCGTCCTCACCGAGTTCAAGGCCACGTTGAAAGAACAAGGAGTCGCTGCCAGCGATGATGCGAAGGATGACGCCAAGCTGCTGAAGTTCGTGCGCGCATCGGCCGACTTCTCGCAGGAGAGCTTTTCCCCCGAGCAAGCCATCGACGGCAACGTGAAGACGGGCGGCTGGGCCATCCACGGACCGGGCGAATGGAACGTCAACCGCACTGCGACGTTCTTCCTAGCCGAGCCGAGCGGCCTCGTGGGAAAGACGTCTCGCTGGACGATCCGCCTCGATCAGAATCACGGCATGCAACACACGCTCGGCAAGTTCCGGATCAGCCTCGGCAAGCGACGAGCCAACAGCGACCAACCCGAAGCGGCGCGAAGACTCGCCCACCGCGAGCAGAAGTTTGCCGAATGGCTCGCGAAGGAAGAGGCTCGCGTCGTGAAGTGGACGACGCTGAAACCTGTCGCCGCCAAGAGCAACCTCGCGCTGCTGACGATCGAAGACGACAACTCAATCTTCGCCAGCGGTGACATGTCGAAGCGGGACATCTACGACATCAGCTACGCGCCAGCACACGCCAACGCGCAAGCTGCGGCTCCTGTCCCCTCTCCCACGTCTTCGGGGGAGAGGGCTAGGGTGAGGGGGCTGAGCGGTGAAAACGCTCCCCAATCTCAACAGACTTCAAGTCTCAGTCTGAAGAGGTCTGAACAAGTAACAGATTCCACCGGCGTTCGCCCCCCTCACCCTAACCCTCTCCCCCCCAAGGCGGGGGGCGAGGGGACCGGAAAAGACACACTCGTCGCGGCCGTTGAGCCACCAACCGCCGCCGCGCCGCGCCAGTGGACGGCCCTGCAAATCGAGGCGATTCCTGACGAGAGGCTTCCCAAGAACGGACCGGGCCGCGTCTACTACGAGGGGCCGTTCGGAGACTTCTTCCTCAGCACGATCACGGTTGCCGCCGATGGCCAGCCGGTGAAGTTGACCGGCGCGACGCAGAGCTTCGCCAACGGAGGCAACACGGCCGCGATGGCTCTCGACGAGAACCAGCAGACCGGTTGGTCGATCAACGGCGGACAGGGCAAGCCGCACGTCGCCGTCTTCCGGTTCGAGACACCCGTGGTGAAGTCGGCTCGGTTCGACGTGTCGATGTTGTTTGAACGCTACTACGCCGCGAGTCTCGGTCGTTTCAAAATCTCCGTCACCGACGACGCCCGTCCGGCGGAAGCCAGTTCGCTGCCGACCGAACTCGAACAAGCGTTGCTCACTTCAAAAGCCGTAGGGTGGGACAAGCGGCGCTTCGCCGCGCCGGCCCACCAGAATGTTGTCCAAGCCCCGGATGGTGGGCCGGCGCTCGAAGCGAGCTTGTCCCACCCTACGGCACTCGATACTCATCGCTCGGCCCTCCTTCGCCACTTCTGTAACGAAGCACCCGAGTTGGCGGGTGAGCGGGCCAAGATCGCCGCGTTGCGGGCGCAGTTGCCCGCGTTTCCCTCGACGCTCGTCTTGCAAGAGCGACCGGCAAACAACCCGCGTCCCACGCATCGGCATCATCGGGGTGAGTTTCTGCAACCGAAGGAACTGGTCGAACCAGCGGTCCTCGCCGCGCTGCCGCAACTCGACGCGAAGGGGCAATCAAACCGGCTGGCACTCGCCGAGTGGCTCGTTGGTCCGACGAACCCGCTCACCGCGCGAGTCACCGCCAACCGTCAGTGGTCGGCGTTTTTTGGTCGCGGCCTCGTGAAGACCCTCGAAGACTTCGGCAGCCAAGGGGCGAGTCCGACTCATCCCGAGTTGCTCGATTGGTTGGCGGTGGAGTTTGGGGGAGAGTCGAGAGCGGAGAGTCGAGAGACAAGAGCAAATGCCGCTCAGTCTGACCGCTCTTCTTCTGGCTCTCGACTCTCCGCTCTCGACTCTCGACTCCGCTGGGACATGAAACGCCTCCACCGCCTGATCGCCAGCAGTGCCACGTACCGGCAGTCGTCTCGCATGACGGGCGAACTGCTCGCGAAGGATGCCGCAAACGAGTTGTTCGCGCGTGGGCCGAGGCTGCGAGTCGAGGCCGAGGTCGTGCGGGATGCGATGCTCGCCGTGAGTGGCCTGCTGTCCGACAAGCAACTTGGACCGAGCGTTTTTCCCGCTCAGCCGGCCAACATCACGACCGAGGGAACCTACGGTGGCCTCAACTGGGCACTCAGTCCGGGTGAGGATCGTTACCGCCGGACGCTCTACACGTTCACCAAGCGCACCGCGCCGTTTGCCCTGTCGATGACGTTCGATGGCCCGAGTGGCGAAGCCTGCGTCGCCCGGCGCGAAGTCTCGAACACGCCGCTCCAGGCGCTGACGCTGCTCAACGACACCGTCTTCATCGAAACGGCCCAAGCCCTCGGCCGCGAGTTCGCCGAACGAGGTGGCTCGGTGGACGAGCGCCTCCGCGCCCTCTTCCGCCGCGCGCTGACCCGGCCTCCGACCGATGACGAACTGGCCCTGCTAAAACGCTTCTTTGACGAACAGTCCTCGCGCCTGGATCGCCAAGAACTCGACGCGGCCAAGCTGGCCGGAGCGGGCGGCCCCCACGAAGCCCCTCGCGCCGCCTGGACCCTCACCGCCCGGGCGATCATGAATCTGGATGAGGCGGTGACGAAGAATTGAGAACCAATCAATCTGATGAACAGTTCACCATCGGGCAACAGGAAAAGAACATGGTTCGCGCAATCAGAATTCTGGCTGTGGATGTCTCAGTATTCATGCTTCTTATCATGATGGGTGCCGTCATTCAGGGGGCGTTGCCGTGGCCGTCGTTTGTCGTTCCATTCTTCTTTCTCCCAGCGTTTCTGTATGTGGCCTATCGCGATCCAGACCGTAGCCGTGTTGGCATGCGTGGCGTGCTGTGGATGACTATCTCGGTCTCGGTGGCGATGGGAGTTGTTTTCGATATTGTCCGGTTTCCTGTTGGCTCATTGGTCGCGACTCTCTTGATCATCGGCATGATCTCCATCGCCTACCCGTTCTTGTCCACGCAGTCGCGCTGACGAACCTGCACACCGTTTCCCGTTCGTGGACATTCTTCGCAGCAGCTAACTCAGTGAGTTGAAGAGTTTGAATCATGCAGACTTCAATTGGTCTCGACATCACCCGCCGTCACTTCTTGCAGGAGTGCCGTGTCGGCGTGGGCAAGATGGCGCTGGCTTCGTTGTTAGCGGGTGGAGCAGCTCGACAGGCGCGGGCCGACGCGAATGCTGCGGTCAATCCGCTGGCTCCGCGTGCGCCGCACTTTGCTCCGAAGGTGAAGTCGGTCATTCATCTGTTTATGGCGGGGGCACCGAGTCAGCTCGATTTGTTTGACAACAAGCCGAAGCTGACCGAGTTCACCGGGAAACCGATTCCACCCGAGGTGGTCGGCGAGCAGCGGTATGCCTTCATCCGGCCCGACGCGAACTGTCTCGGTCCGCAGTTCAAGTTTGCGAAGTATGGCGAGTGCGGGATGGAGTTGTCCGAGGCGCTGCCTCATCTGGCGAAGATCGTCGATGACATCTGTCTCGTGAAGTCGGTGAACACGGACCAGTTCAATCACGCTCCCGCTCAGATCTTCTTCAACACGGGGTTCTCTCAACCGGGACGGCCGAGTCTTGGCTCGTGGGTCACGTATGGACTCGGGGCCGAGACGAGCGACCTGCCGGCATTCGTGGTCATGTCCACGGGGGCGGGGATCAGCGGCGGAGCGGCCAACTGGTCGAGCGGCTTCCTGCCGACTCTTTATTCGGGCGTGAGGCTCCGCAATCAGGGAGACCCGATCCTCGACGTGTCGAGTCCCGCCGGAGTTGACTCGAAGTTGCAGCGCGATTCGCTCGACCTGATCGGGACGCTGAATCGGAAGCGGCTGGATGTGGAAGGCGATCCCGAGATCGCGACGCGCATCGCCTCGTATGAGATGGCCTTTCGCCTGCAAACGTCCGCGCCCGAACTGATGGACCTGAAGAGTGAGACGAAGGAGACGCTCGACCTGTACGGCTGCGATCCGGCGGTCCCGTCGTTCGCCCGCGCGTGCCTGCTGGCTCGGCGGATGATCGAGCGGGGCGTGCGCTTCGTGAACATTTACAACGAAGGCTGGGACGCGCACTCGGATGTCGTCGGGAACCTCAAGAACAACTGCGGCAAGACGGATCAGGCATCGACAGCGCTGGTGATGGATCTCAAGCAACGCGGCCTGCTGGACGAGACGCTCGTCATCTGGGGTGGCGAGTTCGGGCGGACGCCGATGGTCGAGAACAACCCCGCGCTGGGACGCAGCCTCGGCCGCGATCATCATCCGCAGGCGTACACGATGTGGCTGGCCGGGGGCGGGATGAAGCGCGGCTTCAGCTACGGAGCGACCGACGATCTCGGGTTCCACGTCATCGACCAGCCGGTCCACGTGCATGACCTGCAAGCCACGATCCTGCATCAACTCGGCTTCGATCACGAGCGACTGACGTTCCTCCACGCGGGCCGTGAGTTCCGCCTGACCGATGTGCATGGCCACGTCGTGAGTGATCTTCTCGCGTGAGTGGCTGGTCGTGATTCAGTTGGAAGTTGCTCAAACTGACCCAGAACCAATGTGGTTCGTCGCTTGAATCAGGGACGGCAACTGATATCGTCTCGACTCAAGCCGACTCATTTCGCACGAGGCCACCGGGTTTTGTGAATCGAACTGATTCGTCTCTTCTCTCCGTGAAACGCGAAAGCGAGTTGCCGTGCCCGCCAAATGGATTGCGTGGTCTCAAGTTAGCAACCTGATTCAAGCCGACGACGCCGCTCGCGTTGTGGGTGCGATTGAACGGTTGGTTGCGGCGGCGGTGGAGGCCGTCTCCGTCAGCGAGTTCCTGCGTCAGCAACTGGCTGAGATG
>JAYUFF010000306.1:0-6010 GCA_043738825.1 Schlesneria sp. | reverse complement strand
ACTTGTCCGACGAGTGGATTCGGTCGATGGGGCGGCGGGCGTTGCTGCTCGAAGCGCATCACACGACGCACATCGAGGGGACTCAACTGACGCTGGCTCAGGCCGAGCGACTGCTGGCGGGCGAGAGCGTTCCCGAGGCGGACCCGGATGACGTGCGCGAACTGTTGAACTATCGGACGGCGTTTGAGTTCGTGTCGGACTACCTGGACAGCGGCGTGCCGGTTTCCGAGGGACTCGTGCGGGAGATTCACAAGCGGCTGGTCGAGGGTGTTCGTGGCGAGGCCGGTGCGCCGGGTGAGTATCGGCGCGTGCAGAACTACGTCGTCAATTCGGCCACCGGAGCGGCCGTCTACACACCACCGCCTCCCGCCGTCGTGCCGCCGATGATGGAAGAACTGGTCGCGTGGCTGAACGTTCCCACCGACATCCATCCGGTTCTCGTGAGCGGCCTCGCGCAGTTTCAACTCGTTCACATCCATCCGTTCGTGGACGGTAACGGCCGGACTTCACGGTTGCTGTCAACGCTCTGCCTGTACCGCGCCGGCTACGACTTCAAGCGGCTGTTCACGATCAGCGAGTTCTACGACCGCGACCGCCTCGCGTTCTATGCGGCACTTCAGGGCGTGCGCGAACGGGGCATGGACTTCACCGGCTGGCTGGAATTCTTTATCGACGGTCTGGCCACACAACTCGACGAGGTCAAGGAACGAGGACAGCGGGTGATCCTGCGGGATGTCTGGGTGAAGAGGCACCGCTTGAACGATCGTCAGGCGGGCATTCTGGACCAATTTCTGGACGGGGCCAGCTTCAATTTGAGAGCGTTGCAGGAGCTTGTTTCATCCATACCTCGGCGGACATTGCAGCGCGACTTGCAGGTCTTGACGGATTGCGGTCTGTTGATGTCCGAGGGAGCCACCCATCAAGCCGTCTATCGGTTGAACCATTGAACCACGGCTTCGCGCCAAGTTAGCGCCAGTTTCGCGCCAAGTTAGCGCCAAACTTGTGACACAACTCGCGCCAAACTTGTGACATGAGGGCCAACGCCATGCCGAAGTCCGACTACAAACCTCGCTTCGTGCGGAAGAAGACTCGCGAGGTGGTCGAGTACAACAACGACGACTCGCGGCCGGGGAAGCCGTTGCATGTGCTGATCCCCGGCGGGTTGATCGCCCTCGCGTCGCTCGGGCTGATCGTCGCCGTGATCTATCAGACGTGGTTCCAGCACGAATGGGATGAGGGAAGCGGAGTCGCGGCCCTGGTCGGACTGATCCCGGTCTACATCGGCGGCGTGTTCCTGTTCAGCTATGGCTATGAACTCTACGACGTGGAGCGGGCGATCCGGCTGACGGCGATCATTGTCTTCACCACGCTGGCGTCTGTGCTGATCGTGGCGGTGTTCGCAGCTCTGCTCGGTGCCGGAAAGAGCGATGGCGACAGCAGCGGTAGCAGCAGCAAGAACGGCAAATCGAAGTCGGATTCGTCGTCGCCCCGTTCGTCGTCGGGCGGGAGTTGGTTGTCGTCATCGGGATCGAGCCGCTCGTCATCGCCGACGTATGTGGATGTGAATCTTTTCTCGGGTCTCGCTGACACCAGTTCGACGGCCTCGGTTCCCGCTCCGGTCGAGCCACTCAAGCCGCAACCGGTCGCGTGTGCCTACTGCGACGCGGCGTTCATTCCCGAAGAGACCGAGTTCACCTGCCCCAAGTGTGCGGCACCGTACAAAGTGAGTGAGGCGTGACGTGCGAGAGGATCGTTGTTGAGGCGAGCCGGGTGCCGTAAGGCCAATGGCACTCACTTTACTAACCCGAAGCGTAAGCGAGGGCGATGACAAGAGGCGTTTCCATTTGTTTCCCTCGCTTACGCTTCGGGTTACTGGGGTAAAGTAAGTGCCATTGGCCGTAAGGCCCCGCACTCAGAATGGCAGAGTCCGGGGCCTTACGGCTTCCGGCTCACCAAGAATTGTTGTTGGGAGTTCGTTCACATGAGCATCGTTGAGACGCCTCAAAGCCGCTGTCTCGTCGGAGTCGCCCGGTGTGACATCACGCCTCCGGTCGGGATCTATCACCGCATGTGGGGAGCCGCGACGCACGAGCGGTCAACGGGAGTGCATCGACCGCTCACGGCGACCGTGTTGTTGCTTGCGCCGTGTGACCCAGCAGCCCCCCTCCCCGTCCCTCCCCGCCGAGGGGAGGGAGGAAAGCAAGAGGCGGCAGCGAAGGACGATCCCCGTTTGCGGATCGTCATCGCCGTCGATCACTGCCTGCTGTGGACGGCCGAGATGAACTCCCTGCTCGACTCGGTGAGTTCGGCCACCGGAGTCGAGCGCGAGGCGCTGACGGTCTTCTTCTCGCACACGCACGGAGCCGGACTGATGGGCCTCGAACGGCGAGACCTTCCGGGCGGTGATTTGATTGCGCCGTACCTTGATGAGTTGGCGCAGAAGATTGCGGGACTGATCGACATCGCGCGGCAGTGGCTGACTCCCGCGACGATTGTCTACGGCACGGGCTGCTGCGATCTGGCGACGCATCGCGATTACTTTGACGAGGCACGTGGTCACTATGCCTGCGGCTTCCATCCCGGCGGACCAGCCGATGACACCGTGCTGGTTGGTCGCATCACGAGCGACAGCGGCGAGACACTCGCCACGCTGGTCAATTACGCCTGCCATCCGACGACGCTGGCGTGGGAGAACACGCTCATCAGTCCCGACTACATCGGCGCGCTGCGCGAGGTGGTCGAGACCGCGACCGCCGCGCCGTGCGTCTTCATTCAGGGAGCGTCCGGCGACATCGGGCCGCGCGAGGGCTATGTCGGCGACGTGGCAGTGGCCGATCGCAACGGGAGGCAACTCGGTTACGCCGCGCTCTCGGTGCTGGAGTCGCTTCCGCGGCCGGGCCAGCAGTTCGAGTACGCCGGTCCCGTCGTCTCGGGAGCGACGCTCGGCACGTGGAAGTACGTGCCGATGACCGCTTCGCAGAAAGAACAGTGCGAGACGTGGGTCTCACGTCGAGTCATCGTTCCGCTCCGCTATCGCACTGATCTGCCGGTTCGAGAAAACCTCGAAGCAGAACTGGCCAGCTCTCGCGCTGCGGAAGCGAAGGCCCTCGCCGACGGAGATGCCGCGCGAGCCAGAGACGCGCGCGCGATGGCCGAACGGGCGACGCGAAGCCTCATGCGAGTCGGACATCTTCCTCGGGCTTCGTCCCCTCTCCCCCATTCGGATGAGGGGGACGGCTTGGGTAAGGAGGCCGGTTCCACTCTCAAAGCTCCCCTCACCCTAACCCTCTCCCCCGAAGACGGGGGCGAGGGGACCGGAAAGGCGGAGGCGGTCGATGCGTATCCGTATCCGCTGATCGTCTGGCGCGTCGGTGATGCCGTCTGGATCGCTCTCGATGGCGAACACTACAACGTGCTGCAACAGACTCTTCGCGAGCGGTTCCCCGGCGTGACACTCGTCATCGGCACTCTGGCCAATGGCTCGAACGTCTGGTACTTGCCCGATGCCGACTCGTTCGGCAAGGGTCTGTATCAGGAGGAGGCTTCGATCCTCGCGCAGGGTTCATTGGAAGCCGTGATCGAAGCAGCGGCGGTGGCGATTAGCGAGGTGATCGGATAACTCGCTCGCACTCGCCGCACCGACTCAATAGCCGAGCAAATCATCTACAACGCGGTGATAGGCCCTCTCCAATCGCATCAACGGTCGGAACACCGCATAAGGTGCCTTATTGGAATCGGGTTCGACGTAGTGCTCCGGTTCGCGCTTCTCGGCGACCCAATGACGGCTGTTGCTGTAGTGCCTGATCTGGTGGTTGGCTCGAAGGCTCAGATAAGACCCGACATAGATCAGCATCACAACGGCGCAGACTCCGCCCACCACGATGGCTGTCCTTCGTCTTCGTTGGGCTCTTTCCATGTGTGGCCTTCCTGCCGCGCGATCCGCGTCGAACAGACCCGGACGCTGCAAAGCGTCCGGGTCACTGAATTGCATCGCCGGACTCGCGCCTTTCCAAAATCAGTTGCCGCGCACGTCGTACGCCGTGAGCGACTCTTGATCGCGGAGGAACAGGCGACCGTCGGCGATGATCGGGTGTGCCCAACTCGGTTTGCCGTGGCCGGGGATTTTGAAGCGGCCTCGTTCGGTGTACCCGCCGGGGCTGGCATCGACCAAGGCGACTTCGTGGTTCTCGCTCAAGACGTACAGCATGCCGTCGGCCGCGATCAGCGAGCCTTTGCCCACGCTGCGGTTCTGCCACTGAATCTTCCCGGTGAGGAAGTCCATGCAGATCAGCGGGTCGCCGCCGTTGCTGTACATCCATTGGCCGATCTTCACGATGCCGCCGTGGTGACAGTCCATCTTCTTCTCGAAGTAGACCTCGTCGGCTGAGAACTTGTCTCCGGACGCCGTGATCTTCGCCAAACCTCCGCCCGTCCCGTAGGAACTCGATGCGAAGACGTGGTCCTGATCGACGATCGGCTGGCAGCAGTTGGCGGTGCCGTTCGCGGGCTTGTTGTACTTCCACAGGAACTTGCCGTCCTTGATCGAGACCCCGAAGACGCTCTCGCGCGCGAACTGAACGACCTGTCGCACTCCGCCGATCTCGGCGACGAGTGGCGATGAGTAATGAGCACCTTCTGTCACTTCGCCGCTCATCCAGACGAGTTCTCCGTTCGTCTTGTTGAGCGCTGCGAGCGTTCCCTTCTTTCCACCGGGCGTGACGACGACGAGGCCATCGACGACCAGAGGCGACTCGGAATAACCCCAGCCGGGGACGCCGCCGCCGAAGTCGCGCGACAGGTTCACGTGCCAGATCGTCTTGCCGGTCGCGGCATCAAGGCACGTGAGGTCACCGTTGCCCCCCTCAGCGTAGACGCGGTCTCCGTCAACGGAGGGCGTTCCGCGCGGTCCGTCACCCTTGTCGTTGCGGAAGCCGCCGAAGGGGCCTCGCAATTCGTCTACCGTCAGCTTGCCGTCCCCAGCGGGCTTGGCCTGTACGTAGAAGCCGATCAGTTCATCCTTTGTGATCGCGCCGTCTCGGCCCGGCTGTTGCTTAGCGAAGAACGTGTCGATCTCCTCGGACGTCAGTTTCTCGTCATTTTTGTCGGTGACCGGATCCTTCTGATCGATGCGTCCGAAATGCCGGTTCAGCACCGAGCCGCGCGCCTCCTCACGCGAGACCTTGCCATCGGCATCCTTGTCGAACTGCTTCAACAACTTGGCCGTGCGAGTCGCGGCGAGTTTCGTGGCGTCAGCCTGCTTGTCTTCGAGATCGGCTCGCTCGAACTGGTCTTTCAACAAGTTGCCAGCTTCAGCGAACGAGAGCCGACCGTCACCATCCTGATCGAGCTTCGAGAAGAGCGCCGCCGCGCGGGCCTTCGCTCGCGCTTCCACATCTCCCGGCGCGGGCCTGTCGAACTTGGTGAACTCCCAACCGAAGCGCGACAGCGCCTCGAACTCGTCGATCTCGCCGTCCTTGTTCCGATCGAGGCCCTTCATTTCGTTGGCCAGTTTCTCGGCGAGCAGACTTAGCACGGGTGCAGGCTGCACGGACCAGAGCGTCTTGCCGGTGGTGGCATCGAGCGCGATGACGTGCTCGACTCCATCAAGGTCTCCCTGAGTAAACAGTCGTCCGTCCTTGAGAGACATCGACGAGTAGCCGACACCGACCGAATCAACCTGCCACAGAACCTTCGGGCCATCCTGGGGCCACTCGCGCAGCAGGCCCGTTTCCTGACCGATCCCGTCGCGGTTCGGCCCGCGCCATTGAGGCCAATCGCCAGCAACAGCCACGTTGGGAACGAACGCCAACACCGCTGCGAACCAACCCACGGCGAAACCACTCCAACAGACAGACCACTTCATCACGAACTCCCTTGCGACAGAATCAGGACCAACCGATGCGAGGCAACTTAGCGGCAGCCTCTTCAAAACGGAAGTGTCTTGGCCAGCATGTCAGGGCCATCGCCTGTTTCAAATGGGGGTGCCACGGTCACGGAGCTTCGACGTGGC
>JAYUFF010000305.1:0-6014 GCA_043738825.1 Schlesneria sp. | reverse complement strand
AAGTCCTCGTGTCGGCCATCACGATTCGAGACATGCCGCGCATTCTGGTCGAACATGGACTGCGCGTGGTGCCGGTCGATGTTGAGATGGACTCACTCGCCGTCCGATTGGAGAGCCTTGCTCTCGCGGTGACACCTCAAACACGAGGCATCCTCGTCGCGCATCTGTTCGGCGCGCAAATGTCGATGCAGCCAATCATCGACTTCGCGCGCGAGCGTGGTCTGTTCGTCTTCGAGGACTGTGCGCAGGCCTTCACGGGCAATGGAGACATCGGTCATCCCGAGAGCGATGTGCGGTTGTTCAGCTTCGGCCCGATCAAGACCACGACCGCGCTGGGTGGAGCCGTGCTGTCATTCCGCGACGCCTCGCTTCGTGATCGTGTGGCGGTAGTTCAAGCAGCGTGGCCGGTCCAGTCGCGAATCGACTTTCTGCGGCGAGTCCTCCGGTTCGGGATGTTCAAGTTCGTCTCGTCGCGATTCATCTTCACCGCGTTCGTCAACGTTTGCCGCTGGCTGGGAGTGTCGCACGACGACATGCTGTCTCGCGGCGTGAGAGGCTTCGCGGGTGGTGACATCTTCGCACGGATACGGCGTCGGCCATCGAGTCCGCTGCTCTCGCTCTTGCTGCGCCGGCTGAGACAACATCACGACGAACGGATCGCGCGACGAAAATCCCTTGCGCGAGAACTTGACGCGATCCTGAGCGGAATCGACCGGCCGGGTCGAGCCGCACACGATCACTCGTTCTGGGTCTACCCGATCCATCACGACCGCCCCGACAAACTGATGCGATATCTATGGCGAGCGGGCTTCGATGCCACGCGCGGTGCATCGAGCATGGGTCTTGTTGAGTCCTCGTCTTTGGATGCGCAGCAGCAGCAGCCTCACGCGGCGAGTGAGTCTCTCTCGCGATTGCTCTATCTGCCATTCGACCCTTCGATGACAACGGACGATGTGGTACGGCTGGCGCGCGCGGTAGAGACATTCGCGACGACCGTCCCAAAGTAGCCCGCACGCTCCGAGTGCAGAGCCGCCGCCATGAAAGGCCGCGCACTTGGAGAGTGCGGGCTACTGATCGGCCTGCGGCTCGCTCGTCAGCCGCTTGACGAGGATCGTCGCGTAGCAGCCGCGCGGGAGGACGAACTGCAACGTCACGCGATATCGGCCGGGATAGACGTCGTCGTCGCCCGAGTGGATTCGCAATTCGCGCGGGATCAGCAGCGCGGCCCGTTCCCCCTTTGAGAAGAACGCATCGCGCGGGTACTTCACGCGCAGTTCCCGCAGCGACAGGCCCTCGTCCGCGAGGACTTGCTCGTACAGCGTCAGGATCGGGCCGGGTTCGAGTTTCAACCGGGCCGACGGCAGCGGCAGCGGTGTTCCGGCCAGCAGCGTTCGCTCGGCGTCGGTCAATTCGGAAAAGAACGGCACGTTGGCCGTGGCGAGAGGGACCGAATACAGCCGGGCCTGATCGACGTGCTGTTGCAGCCAAGCGGAGAGGATCAGATTCCAGATGTCACTCTGAAAGGCCGCTAGCCACAGACTGCGCATGTCCTGCCTCATCAGGGCCAGCGCTTCGCGAAAGCGAGTCGGGTGGTCGCACAGATACGTCACGATGCTGCGGCGAGACGACTTCGGCAGCGCGGCCTTACACTCGATCCACTTGCCCCACAGATCGCGGATCAGTTCCTTCTCGACCTTGTCGCCGGGACGATCGTGCGGGTTGGCCTCGGCCAGCGCGAGCCACAGCGCGCGCTCGTAGTCTCCCAGACACCACGGCTTCGCGATGAACTCGCCCGACGCACCGAGCGACCCGAACCGCTGGTCGTCGAAGTAATTCGGCACGCCGTCCCGCGCGACGGCCTCACGCTGCGCCACGATGTCGGCAGCGGCCCGTTCGGTCAGGTTCCGCATCACGACGTGAAAGCGGTTGGCCGTGATGTCGTGAGGCCCGAAGGCCCGGTCCGACTGACCCTGGTACGCCAGCGTGAAGTGTTCCTGCTTCAGATCGTGTCGCGGCCCGCGCTGAATGGTGACCCACTGCCGCGTCACGGCGTGCTTGTCCTTCAGTCCGCCATAGCTGATCGCGTGGCGCGGGATGTTCCAGCGCGCGGCCACGGCCGTGATCGCCTCGGGCGTGCCGAGCGACTTCTTCGTCAGCAGGTACACGGCAAACGAACCGCCCTTGAGCGGAAAGTCGCTCAACTCTTCGACCTCAAAATCGTCCGGCAAACTCTTGAGTTTCATGCAGGCAGGTTAGCAGGGGCTGCGCGCGGTCGAAAGTGGGAGCCGTTCGATGTGTCGCGTTCACTCGTGATGCGCCTGACAGCTCTACTGTAGTCCCGTCGCTCCGCCGACGGGACGTGCTGCAACGAGCGTCCTTGCTTGGGTCTACGCCGCCGCAATGGTCCCGTCGGCGGAGCGACGGGACTACAGTACCCTTGTCGTCGATGGAATTGGCCCTTGCGAGCGATCATGTCCGCCGCGTCTAATCGTTCTCGCCGTTGAGTCGTCCACACCGGATGAATCGGCCCTCCCAAACGCCTCACGCTGAAACTCGAACACCGAACCCATGCAAGTCGTCATCACCGCCGTCGGGCCCGATAACCGGGGCCTCGCCGATCCGATCATTCATCACGTCACCGGGGCCGGGGCGAACATCTTCGAGATTCAGATGTACGACCACGATCTGGAGCGTCTGTTTGCGATGCACCTGCGCTGTGAGTGGCCCGGCGACGCGCAGTCGCTCGCCGCGCTGCGGTCACAGATGCAGGACATCGGCCGCGTGAAGGACTTGTCGATCCGCACGTGGTCGCGAGACGAGCGGCCCGGCCCGCCGAGGATCGCCATCTGCACGACGTATCGCCCCGAGCCCGCCCTCGCGGTGCTGCGGGCTATTCGAGACAAGCGACTGAATGCGACGCCCGCCGTGATGATCGGCAACCGCGACGCCTGCCGTGGTGTCGCGGAGCAGTTTGGCATCGACTGGCACCTCGTCGGTGATGCCAAAGGCGAACCGAACAACGAGCAGATGATCGAACTCTTTGATCGCTACGACGTCGATTACATTCTGCTCGCGCGGTACATGCGAGTCCTCCCCGCCGCCACTTGCTGGCGCTTCGCGGGTCGGATCATCAACCTCCATCACGGACTGCTTCCGCCGTTCCCTGGATTCCGTCCGTATGAGGACGCCTACCAGCACCGGATGCTCACCTACGGCGCGACCGTCCACTTCATCGTTCCCGAGTTGGACGCCGGCAATCAGATCATCCACCAGAGTACGTTCACGGTCTTCCCGGGAACGCCGCTCGACCAGATCAAGCGCCAGGGGGAGACCGATCACGAACCAAGCTGCCTGGTCGAAGGAGTCCGCCGCGTCATCGACCGCGAAGTCGAACTCCACTTTCACCGCGTCGTCCGCCGCAAACCGATGGGCGAGTGATCCGCCAGCCTCTTCACATCGACAAGACCTCATCGTCTTCATCTTTCTGCCTCTCTCTTTCTGTCTACATTCCTTGGCTATGCCGAAAGAAGTAGACAGAAAGAGAGAGGCAGAAAGATCGCGGGGCGGACGGTCAAGAGTGCCCTTCCTCGGGGGACGTTCCTACCTGCTGCCCGCAAACAAAACCACCCGGCTCGAATCCGAGCCGGGTGGCGTGCATGGCATCAATTTGGAAGCGATCAGCGGACTACGTGGCCTCGGCACCGACGACGGCCAGTTCTTCCGTGACGGCTTCGACCGTGGATGGCTCGAAGTCGAGTTGCTTCTGGTCGCCGACTTCCTTCATCCTCACCGTGATCGTGTTGTGGCCCTCGAATGCGCCCTGCAACAGGTTCTCGGAAAGCGGGTCTTCGACATAGGTTTCGATGGCGCGGCGCAGCGGCCTCGCCCCGTACTCGGTCGCGTTCCCCTTGCCGATGATGAACTGCTTGGCTTCGTCGGTCAGGACGAGCGCCAAGCCCTTCTCGCCGAGACGTTCGCGGACTTTCGAGAGTTCGATCTCGACGATCTGCTTCAGGTTCTCTTCGGTCAGCGAACGGAAGACGACGATCTCATCGAGCCGTCCGAGGAACTCGGGCTTGAACTCGCGTTCCAGTTCGTGCTGGAGCCGCTCCTTCATGCGGTCGTAGTTGGTGTCGGTGTCCTTGGGGGCGAAACCGAACTCGCTGTTGATCGCGCCCGCGCCGGCGTTCGTCGTCATGATGACGACCGTGTTTTTGAAATCGACCTTCCGACCGAAGCTGTCGGTCAGATGGCCTTCCTCCATGATCTGGAGCAGCATGTTGAACACGTCGGGGTGAGCCTTCTCGATTTCGTCGAGCAGCACGACCGCATACGGCCGGCGGCGGATCTTCTCGGTCAGTTGGCCACCCTCTTCAAACCCGACGTAACCGGGAGGCGCACCGATCAGGCGGCTGACGTTGTGCTTTTCCATGTACTCGCTCATGTCGATCTGGATCAGGGCGTCCTGATCGCCGAACATGAACTCGGCGAGCGTCTTCGCGGTCAGAGTCTTACCGACGCCCGTGGGACCGGCGAACAGGAAGACTCCCGTCGGACGACGCGGATCCTTCAGCCCGCTGCGACTGCGGCGGACGCACTTCGCCACCTGCTTGATCGCCTCGTTCTGGCTGACCACGCGGCGATGCAGTTCCTCTTCCATCTTGAGCAGCCGCACGGCGTCTTCGCTGGAGAGCCGTGTCAGCGGGATGCCCGTCATTTTCGCGACGACTTCCGAGATGACCTCGGCATCGACAATGCCGTCCTTCTCTTTGGACTTCTCGCGCCAGTCCTTGTTCAGGTTTTCCTTCTTCTTCTTGAGCTTGTCGGCCTGATCGCGCAGCGACGCCGCCTTCTCAAAGTCCTGGTTGGCGACGGCCTCTTCCTTTTGGGTGTTGAGCCGTTCGACTTCCGCTTCGATTTCCTTGAGGTCGGGCGGACGGACCATCGACTTCAGACGGATGCGAGCACCCGCTTCGTCGATGACATCAATGGCCTTGTCGGGCAGGCAGCGTGCCGTGATGTAGCGCGTCGATAACTCGACGGCCTTCGCCAGTGCATCGTCTGTGATTTGAACGCGGTGATGTTGCTCGTACCGGTCACGAAGCCCCTTGAGAATTTCAATCGTCTGTGCCGGTGAGGGCGGTTCAACGATGACAGTCTGGAAGCGGCGTTCGAGAGCGCCGTCCTTCTCGATGTACTTGCGGAACTCGTCGAGTGTCGTGGCACCGATGCACTGAATCTCACCGCGCGACAGAGCCGGCTTGAGGACGTTGGAGGCATCGATCGCCCCTTCGGCTCCCCCCGCACCGACCAGCGTGTGGAGTTCGTCGATGAACAGGATCGTGTTCTTGGCCCGTTTGACTTCGTTCATCACGGCCTTGATGCGCTCTTCAAACTGGCCGCGATACTTGGTGCCCGCGACCATCATCGCGAGGTCCAGCACCACGATTCGCTTGTCGCGCAGCAACTCGGGGACTTCGCCGTTGACGACCATCTGAGCAAAGCCTTCGACGATGGCAGTCTTGCCCACGCCCGCTTCACCCAGCAGCACGGGATTGTTCTTCTGACGACGGCAGAGGATTTGAACGACACGCTCCATCTCGTTCGCTCGACCGATGACGGGGTCGAGCTTGTTCTGGCGAGCCAACTCGGTGAGATCGCGGCCGAAGCTGTCGAGGGCCGGTGTCTTGCTCTTGCCCGACTTGCCACCACCGCCGCCACCACTTCCACCGCCACCGCCGCTCCGTTCGGCAGTGCCGCCCCCTTCGCCACCTTCCAGGCCATGACCGAGCAGGTTGAGCACCTCTTCGCGCACGTCTTCGAGCTTCAGGCCGAGGTTCATCAGCACCTGAGCCGCCACGCCCTCTTGTTCGCGGATCAAACCGAGCAGCAGGTGTTCGGTACCGACGTAGTTATGGTTGAGGTTCCGCGCCTCTTCCATCGCGTACTCGATCACCTTCTTGGCGCGAGGCGTCTGCGGCAGCTTGCCCATCGTGACCATGTCCGGTCCCGAC
>JAYUFF010000304.1:0-6015 GCA_043738825.1 Schlesneria sp. | reverse complement strand
CGCACGGTTCTCTTGAGGCAAGGCCGTACTCACCGCGATGACCTTCACGTCGTGAGCCTTCAGTTCGGCAAAGCGCTCTCGTAGACGAAGTAGTTCGGCGTCTTTGTCCGCGCCCGCTTCGCCATCGTAGAAGAGAACGATCACGCGATGACGGCCCATAAATCCGCCGAGCCGAACCAAACGATTGTCGGAGTCCAACGCCTCAAAGTCTCCCCGGAAGCCCGACACCGGCCGCATGGCGACCGCCGCCTGCACCTGCGCCGCATAGTCCTGTGACTTGTTCGTCATCACCCGCCACGTCGAGACGACGGCGATGACGATACCTGCCACGATCGGAATGAGAACTCGACGGTCTTTCATGCAAACTCACTCAAACGCTGTGTTCGGGCTTCACGGACGGATTCTCGCTGACGGCCTTGTTCAGCGCCTTGAGGTAGGCGAGCGCGCTGGCTTCGATGATGTCGGTACTCACGGCCTTGCCGTGGTAGCGGCGGCCGAGATAGTTGATTTCGACGCTCGCTTCGCCCTGAGCGTCCTCGCCGCCGGAGACTGCTCGGACTTGGTAGTCCTTCAGTTCGGCGGTGACTCCGATGATCCGCTCCATCGCTTTGCAGACGGCATCGACGGGACCGCCGCCGATGGCGGCGTCGCGGTACGACTTCGGCTCGGCGGGGGACAACTCATCGCGCAGTTCGACCGTGGCCGTGGGGATCGTCCCCGTACCGGCTGCGACGTGGAACTTGACCAGCTTCCAACGGTCGATGGTGACGTTCACCTGTTTGTCGATCAACGAGACGATATCGGCGTCGTAGACGTTCTTTTTCTTGTCGGCGAGTGCGATGAAGTCGTCGAAGACCTTCTGGAGCTGCGCGTCGTCGAGCGTGTAGCCCAATTCGGCAACCCGGGCACGGAAGGCGTGTCGGCCGGAGTGCTTGCCGAGGACCATGTTCTCGCCCACGAAGCCGACATCTTCGGACTTCATGATCTCGTAGGTCGCGCGGTTCTGGAGCATGCCGTGCTGGTGGATACCCGCCTCGTGCGCGAAGGCGTTCTGGCCGACGATCGCCTTGTTCCGCTGGACGAGCATCCCCGTGATGCTCGACACGAGGCGGCTGGTGCTGCACAGCTTGGTCGTGTTGATCCGCGTGCCGAGGTTGTAGTAATCGTGCCGCGTCTTGAGGGCCATCACGATCTCTTCGAGGGCCGCGTTGCCCGCTCGTTCGCCGAGGCCGTTGATCGTGCATTCGACCTGCCGCGCCCCGGCCTCGATCGCCGCGAGACTGTTCGCCACCGCGAGGCCCAGATCGTCGTGACAGTGCGCGCTGATGACGGCTTGGTCGATGTTCGACACATGCTGCCTGAGGTGCGAGATCACCTTGAAGTAGTGCGTGGGGGTGGCGTATCCGACCGTGTCGGGGATGTTGACGGTGGTGGCACCCGCCGCGATCGCCTTCTCGACGACCTCGCACAGAAAATCAAGTTCCGTGCGAGCGGCGTCTTCCGGGGAAAACTCGATGTTGTCGCAGAATGACTTGGCCATTGCGACGTGTTCGACGGCCGCCTTCACGATCTCCCGCTCGGCCATCTTCAGCTTGTACTGCATGTGGATCGGACTGGTGGCGAGGAAGACGTGAATGCGAGGCTTCGCGATCCCCTTGAGCGCTTCGGCCACCCGCTCGATGTCCTCGCGACGGCAGCGCGCGAGGCCGCAGATCGTCGTGCGATCACCGAACTTTTGAGCGACCGCTCGCACCGCCTCAAAGTCGCCGGGTGAGGCGATTGGAAAACCGGCCTCGATAACATCGACCCCCAGCTCGACAAGGGCCTCGGCGACCTTGAGCTTTTCGGGCATGGTCATGCTGCAACCGGGAGACTGCTCGCCATCGCGGAGCGTCGTGTCGAAAATCGTGACGGTGTCGTTCATGGTGGAGGGTCAATGGTTGAAGGTTGAGGGGCAGAGGGGTTGAGGAAGAGCCATTGGCCAAGGCCTGGTAGGGGCATGTCTTGCCCTCAACCTTCGACCATCAACCCTTCCTCAACCTCAACAAAAAAACCCCAAGGCCGCGAGGCCTTGGGGTGAACTGGTGCATTTGATGCGACTGGACGTTCCCCGGACCTCGCGTTTAGCGGGTTAGCAGCAGGCTGAGGAGTCGTAGCGATTCGTGATTCATGGTGGCGTCAGTGACACTTCAATTTCAAAACAGGTTCGCGCCAAGAGCGGCAGGATGGTATCGGTGCCACAGGGGCCGGTCAAGAACGAGTCGTGACATGCGCGGCCAGCAGTTGAAGTCACGGTTTGGCGGTGCGTTTTTCTTGTCCCCCTCGCCCCCTTGGGGAGAGGGGTTAGGGGTGAGGGGCGATTCCAGTTGGGGCTCGGTGACAGTTGCCCCTCACCCCCGGCCCCTCTCCCCCAAAGGGGCGAGGGGAGCAGAAAGAAACCTTGTTTCGAGGCAGACCACTAATCGACGACCGCACCGACTGCCAGCGATTGGCGACTCGTTGTGCCCGTGGCTATCATCCGCGTCCTTCCGATTCAGCCCGCCCGCGTCGATCCCTCCGAGAGGTTATCCGCCATGCCGTTGCGAGTTTGTTGCTGCCTGCTGCTCATCGCGGGTGCGGCTCCTACCGTTGTCCTTTCCGCAACCGATCCAACGTCGCCGCGCGTGCCGGGGTTCGAGCGGTTCTACACAGCACCGCTGATGACACTCGACGAAGAGGTCATCCCGGTTGATCCCGTCACCGGCGGGAGGCTGTTGCTCGGCGAGTTGAATTGTTTGAGTTGCCACTCCGCGTCGAACGAGATCAAAGGGGTGGTCTCGACGAAGCAGGCTCCGATTCTCGATGACATCGGGCAGCGGGCACGAGTCGATTGGCTGCGCGAGTACCTCGCCAAGCCGCACTCGATCAAACCGGGGACGACGATGCCCGACGTGATCGCCGCGATCCCCGATGCTGATCGTGCGGGAGCCGTTGACTCGCTCGTTCACTTTCTCGCGACGACCGGCAGTGTGACGGAGTCGCATCCGGATCGCGGAGCCGCCAAAAAAGGCGCGGCCACGTTTCAGAAGGCGGGGTGTGCGGCGTGTCATGCGCCGCTGGGGGACAAGCCGGGCGATGGCAAGCTGGCCGACTTGCCCACGACGATCCCCTTGCCCGACATCGGGAAGAAGTATTCGGTGCCGAGCCTGATGGCGTTTCTGAAAGACCCGCTCAAGGTGCGGCCATCGGGACGGATGCCCGCGCTGGGGCTGAAGGATGAAGACTACCGCGACATCGCCCAGCATTTCGTCGATGCGGTCGAGTTGTCTCCCAACGTGAAGTTCGCCGCGTACCACGTCGGCGGCAACGACTATCCCGACTTCGATGCACTCAAGCCCGTTTCGACGGGAACCTGCGCGGGCTTCGACCTCACCGTGGCCGAGCGACCGAACGACTTTGCCATTCGATTCACGACGTTTCTCAAGATCACCAAACCGGGGCAGTATCAGATTCATCTCGGGTCGGACGACGGCAGCCGGGCCTATGTCGGGAAGGAGTTGATCGTCGATAACGGCGGCGTCCATCCGCATACGACGAAGTCGGGGAAGGTCATCCTCGATGTGGGCTTTCATCCGCTGACGGTCGATTACTTTCAAGGGGGCGGCGAATGGACGCTCGATGTCGATCTGGCGGGCAACGGGATCAAGCAGCAGCCTCTGGCAAACTTCGCGTTTCTCGAAGCGAAGGAACCGGCGACGGCTGGCGACGTGGGAGTGAAGACGGACAAAGCGGCCTTCACGATTGATGCGACTCTGGCCGAGAAGGGCCGCGCGTTGTTCGGGTCGCTCGGTTGTGCGGCCTGTCATCAGTTGAAGATCGATGGCCAACAATTCGCTTCGACGTTGAAGGCCAAGGGGTTGCAAGACCTCAACGGTGCGAGCGGGTGCCTCGCCGCGAACGTCTCGGGGAACGTGCCGCGATTTGGACTGAGTGCCAAGCAGCGCGAGTCGCTCGTCGCGGTGATCGCCTCGTCCAAGGCTGACGCTGGCAACAAGGAAACTCCGACGGAGACGGTGCATCGGACGCTGGCGTCGCTCAACTGCTATGCCTGCCACAAGCGCGGGCAGCTTGGCGGAGTTGAGAAGGAGCGTGATGCCTTCTTTGAAACGACGCAGAAGGAGATGGGAGACGAAGGCCGTCTGCCGCCGTATCTGACGGGAGTCGGCGACAAGTTGAAGCCCGAGTTTCTCAAGCACGTCCTCAACAACGGTGGGGACGACCGCAAAATTTACATGCTCGCGAAGATGCCGAAGTTTGGCGGAGGCAACGCCAACCCGCTGGCCGAACTGCTGGTGTCCGTCGATCTCAAGAACGATCCGCTGCCGACGCGCGAGTACCCCGAACCCGAGTACCGCACGAAGGCCGCCGGGCGGCATCTGGTCGGCGGGCAGGCCCTGTCGTGCATCAAGTGCCACGACTTCAACGAGCATCCCTCGACCGGCATCCGCGCGATCAATCTCACCCGGATGACGGCGCGGCTGCGGCCCGAGTGGTTCGATCGGTACATGCGCGATCCGCAGCTCTACCGGCCCGGCACGCGCATGCCCGCGCCGTGGCCGTTCGGTCAGGCGACGATCCGCGACGTGCTGGCGGCCAACGTCGATTTGCAGATCGGTGCGGTCTGGATGTACCTCGCCGACGGAGGCAAGGCGGCCGTCCCGGTCGGTTTGGTGCGTGAGCCAATCGAACTGAAACCGACCGATTCGCCGATTCTCTACCGCAACTTCATCGAGGGAGCCGGATCGCGCGCGATCGGCGTGGGCTATCCCGACAAGGTGAACCTCGCGTGGGACGCCAACGACATGCGCCTGGCCCTGATCTGGCACGGAGCCTTCATCGACGCGAGCCGTCACTGGAACGGACGCGGTGTCGGTTTTGAAGCCCCGCTCGGTGACCACCTGATCGAACTCGCCCCCCACGCGCCGCTGGCGAAGCTCGCCTCGCCGAACGATCCGTGGCCAACCATGCTGGCACGCGAGAGCGGCTTCCGGTTCCTCGGCTACAAACTCGACGCGAAGCAACAGCCGACGTTCCGCTATTCGTTCGCAGGCATCACCGTGGAAGATCAGCCAACCCCGCTGAAGGCCGACGGCCAGCCGTTTGTCGGTCTGCGCAGGACGCTGGCGTTCGCAGGCTCATCAACGGAACCGCTCTACTATCGAGCGGCGGTCGCCTCGAAGATCGAGAAGACCGCCGAAGGCGAATACAAACTGGACGGCTTCTGGACGATGAAGCTCAACGCCACGAACGGCAACGGCGGCGAAGCAGCCACGCTGCGTCAGGCGGGAGGCAAATGGGAACTGCTCGTCCCCGTGAACCTCTCTGGCGGCAAGGCGGTCCTCACGCAAGACTATGTGTGGTGACTTTCAAAATGGATCAGGAGTACGGGCATGACCAGCACCGTCGAAGTCTCCGAAGAGGTTTACAACTGGCTCGTGGAAGGATCGATTCGCCGGGGCTGCACGATCGAGCAGTACCTTGAGTTGACTCTCCTGCGCAAGCTGGAGGAAGAACGCGATCACAAATCCCTGTTCAATCGGGTCAACGAACTGCGTGAAAAACTCTTCGCCGAACGGGGCCTTTCACCCGACTGCGTGCCCATGATTCGCGAGGATCGAGATCGATAACGATTGTTGAGGAGTGTCTCATGAGCCAGATCGTCGATTTTCCAGACAGCCTTTACGAACAGTTGCAGTCTCAAGCGACGGCCTCGGGATTCGCGACGATTCCAGAATTGCTGGCTAACAGCCGCGTGGAACCGCAAACGCCGGAAGACGCGTTCGCGACGCTCATCGCTCGCATTGACAGCCGGCGCGAAAAGTTGAAGTCCGAACGCGGCCTGTTCCCAAGCTGCGTTCCGCTGATTCGGGAGGATCGCGACCGATGAGCGACCTCGTGGTGGATAGCAGTGTCGTGTTCAAGTGGTTCGTGGCCGAAAACGACTCCGACATCGCCCATTCCATTTTGGACGCATGG
>JAYUFF010000303.1:0-2276 GCA_043738825.1 Schlesneria sp. | reverse complement strand
CCTCGCACGGCCACGTCGAAGCTCCGTGACCGTGGCACCCCCATTTGAAAAAGGCGACGCCCCTGTTGTCGGGGGTGCCGCCATCACTCATTCCAGCGAGCGACTTCGCCTTCCCACACGGCACGAATGAGTTGCAGCTTGCGTTCGACCTTGCGCTCGGTGCAGTCGAACTGGTCGGCGATCTCACGGTTCTTGTGGCCCATCAGGCGGAGCAGGGCGTACGACCGCAGATCGGGTTCGAGTAGTTCCAGCATCTCGGCACAGACGACATCGAACTCGGGCGAGTTCGGTGGTGAGGCGGTCTCGTGCAGATCGACGGTCTCGCGACGACGGCCACCGCCGCGCTTCTGCGCGGACTCGTGTCGTTGCTGGCGAAGTGCCTTGCGCACGGTGATCGTCCCGAGGACATTCCAGAGATCGTCGCGAGTCATCTCATCGCCGAAGTCGCCTCGTTCGGCCCGCTGCCAGAAGCTGATGAAGGCACTCTGCAACGCGTCCTCAGCATCGGCCATCTGCTTCCAACGTCCGGCGAACGTCTTCTCGGCCAGGGCCGTCAGCCGGAGGCGAAAGCGGCTCCAAAGACGATCGACAGCGGCCGGGTCACCGGCCCGAAGCCGCTGAAACAGAATCGATACGGAGCCGGAAAGATCGTCGGACATGACAGCACGGTGCTCACGTCAAAGGAATCCAGATCAAGACACGGTTCAAGTCGAGGTCACCGCGTCGCAGAAGACCCCTCACGCTCGTGGTCGAACTGCTTCTGATGCGGGGGCAGCCCCGTACTACTAGGTCGCGAATTCTTGTCGTCCCGCGAGCATTTCATCAGCCGACGCGGACGCAAACGGGTGAAGCAAAAAGACTGACCACAGATTTCACGGATGTCACAGATCACACAGATGAAGAGGGTGAAGAACGAGTCGTGCTCTTGGACTTCGTCTGATCTGTGACATCCGTGGTTCCGTCTCTTGCTCTGGGTTGCGGCTCGTCTGCTTCGTTCAACAGCCTGTTGAATAACCCTGTAGGACGGGCACTCTTGCCCGTCTTTCAGCTTGAAAACCGACGGGCAAGAGTGCCCGTCCTACATTTTTCAACAGGCTATTAACCGCGTGGGCATCGCCCCGCGCGTTTGACTCGGGACACACCATCGACGCGCGGGGCGTTGCCCACGCGGTGAAACAACCGAACCCAGCAAATTCACCTCAGAACTTTTCGGCGTGGGAGTGGTCGATGCCGCCTTCGTGGTCGGTGAACCGCATCGACTCTTTCTTCCATTGCAGGTTGACGATGCCCGTGGGACCGGAGCGGTGTTTGGCGACGACGATCTCGGCCAGGCCGGGGCGATCCTCGGGGTTGTAGGCATCGGGGCGGTGCAGGAACATGACGATGTCGGCGTCCTGTTCGATGGCCCCGCTCTCGCGCAGGTCGGCCAGCCGAGGCCGCTTGTCCTCACGGAGTTCCACTCCACGATTGAGCTGCGACAGGGCAATCACCGGTACTTCGCACTCCTTGGCGATCCCCTTCAGACGCCGCGTGATCTGCGCGATCTGCTGTTCGCGGTTGGCGCGCCGGTCTTCCGACTCGATCAGTTGCAGGTAGTCGATGATGACGAGGCCCAGATTGTTTCGCCGCTTGAGTCGCCGACAAATGGCGCTGATCTGACCGACGGTGCGTCCGGGTTGGTCGTCGATGAACAACGGCAGCTTGCTCAACTCCGACGAGGCTTCCAGCAGCGCGTGGCGTTCGTCCGGCTCGAGCTGTCCCTTGCGCAGGCGGTGTCCGTCGAGCCTGGCCCGGATGCACAGGAATCGTTCGGCCAGTTCGAGCTTTGACTGTTCGAGACTGAAGATCAACGTCGCCGTCTGGCCCGCACCGGCCACCCACTCGGCGACGTTGCAGACGAAGGCGGTCTTACCCATCGAGGGACGGGCGGCGATGATGACGAACTCAGAAGGTTGAAAGCCGTTTGTCTGCCGGTCGAGTTCGACGAAGCCGGTCGATAGCCCACTGATCGACCCGTCCTTGCCCAGCCGGGAATTGATGCGGTCCAGAGTGGCGAGCATGATCTCATCCATGCTCAGCTTGGCACCGGCCTCCTGGTTCTCCAAGATTTGGAAGATGCCTTGCTCGGCGCGTTGCAACACGTCGGAGGTGTCGTCAGATCCGTCGTAGCAGTCGCGGAGAATCTCGGTGCAGACGTTCGTCAGGCTGCGCTGAATCCACTTGTCGCGCACGATCTCGGCGTAGTACTTCGCATGCGCGGCGTGCGGGACCGTTTC
>JAYUFF010000302.1:0-2288 GCA_043738825.1 Schlesneria sp. | reverse complement strand
AAAAGGCTCGTCACGCGGAGCGATGACGGCTACGTTCAAGGCGATCCCAAACCGTTCCGACGTTTGGCATCGAACGACCGATGTGCTAAGAAACGGCCCGACGATTTGATCGGTCAATTTCTATGAGGTACGGCGAGCGATGCACATTCGCGATGGAATTCTGGGGCCGGAAGTTTGCGTGGCGGCGGCCGTGCTCAGCGCGGGTGCGGTCGCCTACTCACTGCGGCGGTTGCGAGTCGATCTCGAAGACAAAGCCGTGCCGCTGACGGGGATGATGGCGGCGATTGTGTTTGCCGCGCAGATGGTCAACTTTCCGTTGCTCGGTCTGCCCGTATCGGGGCATTTGCTGGGAGGCGTCCTGGCGGCGGTGATCCTCGGGCCGTGGGCGGGTTGTCTGGCGATTGCGATGGTGCTGATCGTGCAGGCGGTCCTCTTCAGTGACGGCGGCCTGCTGTCTTTGGGAGCCAACATTCTGAACATGGGTGTCGTCGGCGCGTGGGGTGGTTATGCGGTGTACGCCGCGCTGCGCAGGCTGCTCGGAAATGGAACGGCCGCGACGGTGTCGTCGGCTGCGGTGGCCGCGTGGTTGTCGGTGCTGGCGGCAGCGGGGCTGTTCTGCGTCGAGTTCGGATTGTCCTCGAACGCGCGGGGCTTCGATCCGCGCGGCATCTTCACGTTGATGGTCGTCTATCACGCGCTGATTGGCGTGGGCGAGGCTCTCATCACGGGATCGGTGCTGGCGTTCGTCCTTTCGCGGCGAGCCGATCTGATTCCGTCACTCGCACCCGTGGGAGCGGTTCGCGAGGTGGGTCGCTTCGTGGTCGCGGGCCTTGTCGCGTCGCTCGCCGTTGCCGCGCTGCTCGCTCCATTCAAGAGCGAACACGCCGACGGACTCGACTACGTTTCTCAACAGGCAGGATTCGCAAAGCTGGAGACCGAACGACCGCCGCTCGTCCTCGATGACTATGCGATTCCGTTGCCGGTCGAGGGCTGGTGGTCGGTGTCGTTGGCGGGTCTGCTGGGAACGGCCGTCGTGTTTGCGGGAGCGATCGCCCTCGGAGCCATCGCTCGCTGGAAGACCGCCCCCCTGACGCTGGCGGACGGCACCGATGGTTGATCGTGAACCGGCCTCGCGTACCAACGCGGATCGCTCGTTGAACCAGACCTCACCTGCATCGCCGTGTCACGCACTGCCCGCCGGTGCCAAGCTGGCTCTGACATTGATGGTGATCATCGTGGCGGGTCTGATCCCGTTGGAACACTGGCCGGCGCAGGGACTGCTGCTCGCCGCTGTCTTCACGGGTTTGAGTCTGGCGGGCGTGACGATCCGTTACCTTGCGCGACGGCTCACACTTTTCCTTCCGCTACTGTTGGTGTTCGGCCTCGCGGTTCCGGCGAGTGGTGGCGGTGAGGCCGCTTGGAACTGGACGATCTCGCTCTGGCTGCGCTGCACGGTGGCGTTCCTCGCCGGACTGTGGCTGATTCATGTGCTGCCGTTCCGAGAATTGCTCGCCTTGCTGCGGCGCTGGCGTTGCTCGGTGGTGTTCGTGGCGATGCTCGGCTTCATGTACCGCTACGTCTTCATTCTGTGGGACGAACTGCGCCGGTTGCGAAACGCCCGCGACGCCCGCGATTTTGGCGGCGGTTCGTGCTGGCGGCGGTGGTCCACGGGAGCCGAGATGATCGGCCTGCTGCTGCTGCGCGCGATGGAACGCGCCGAACGAACTCACCGCGCCATGTTGGCCCGAGGCTGGGATGGCTCGGTTAGATCGCTCGACGATGCCGCGTGAATCAGAATCGAAAAGACGGGAGTGCAAAGTGAGAAGTGAGAAGTCCAAAGTGCAAAGTGGGGAGAACATTCACCTCCGCTCTTCCTCACTTTGCACTTTGCACTTCTCACTTTGCACTTCTCACTATTCCTCCCCCATCGACGGGCTGGTCCTCCAATCGGGCGTTTCCCAATGACCGAGCCTGCCGCCCTCGAACTGCTCCGCCTGTCGTTTCGTTATCCGAACGGACGGCTGGCGCTGCAGGAGATCAACTGCGTCGCCTCACCCGGAGAACGAATCGCCGTGGTCGGTCCCAGCGGCGCGGGCAAATCGACGCTGCTCATGCACTGCAACGGGTTGCTCCCCGCGCCGCCGGTGGCTCGCGATGAGGAATCGCAAGTCTTCGTACACGGCCTCGCCGTGACGAAGCCTCGACTGCGCGAGGTCCGGCGTCAGGTTGGGTTCCTGTTTCAAGACCCCGACGATCAGTTGTTCTGCCCCACAGTGCGCGACGATGTG
>JAYUFF010000301.1:0-2288 GCA_043738825.1 Schlesneria sp. | reverse complement strand
TTCACTTCCATGCCGGGTCGCACGCGCAGGTGTCCCTGCACGATGACCTTCTCACCCGGTTGCAGTCCCGATTCGATGACTCGCAACGAACCATCCAGCCGCCCCACGGTGACATCGCGCCGCTCGACCTTGTTGTCCGACTTGACGACGTAAACGTAGCGCTGTCCCTGCTGCTGAGCCAAAGCCTGTTCCGGAATCAGCAGTTTCAAACTCGGTTCACCCAGCGAAATTCGGATGCGCACGAACAAGCCAGCGGTCAGAATTCGATCCTCATCCGCTTGATCCTCACCGCCCTTGGTGTCGGCTTTTGACCCAACCGTGTCGTACCCCGCAGCCGCTTTCGCAGGAGTCCGTGGAATGACGGGGTTCGGGAAACTGCCGCGCACCTGAATCGTTCCCGTGGTCGCGCTGACTCGGTTATCGAAGAAGTCGATCACGCCCGCGTGCGGAAAATCGGCTTCATTCGCCAACCCCATGCGGACCTCGACATCATGATCGCGCGCCGACTTCATTTTCTGTTCACGGATGCGTTTCTGAATGTCGAGCATCGTTCGTTCGTCGATGTCGAAGTAGGCGTGCATCGGATCGAGCGACACGATCGTCGTCAGCAGCGTCGAGTCGGCCGACACCAGATTTCCCACCGTGATCCGTTCGCGGCTCGTCCGCCCTGCCACGGGAGCCGTTACCTTCGTGAATTTCAGATCGAGTTCGGCCCGCACCAGACTGGCCTCATTCGTCTGAATGGCTGCGACAGTCTCGGCCTGTTCGGCAATCGCCAGATCGAGATCGGATTGAGAGTTGATTCCTTTTTCTCGCAGAGTCGTCTGCCGGTCCAGATCGGCCTTCGTGCGGATGAGCTTTGCTTGAGACGATGCAAGCGTTCCCCGATTGCGGGCCACTTCCGCCTCATACGTGCGCGAGTCAATCTCGAACAGGATGTCGCCCACCTTCACTTCGCTTCCGGCTGTGAAGTGCCTCTTTTCAATCTTCTCCAGGTAGCCACTAACTCGCGCCCGGATCTCGACCGATTCCACCGCCTCCGTGCGCCCGGTGAACTCGACAAAGTCCGCCAGTTTCTTTTCAACCGGCTCGATCACCGTGACGGTCGGCGTCGGCTTGAGCGGTGCTCCCCCCGAAGTCTTCTGATCGCAGCCGGAACTGGAAACGAACAGGCCGCCAAGGCAAACCGTCAGCCCGAGGCGACAGGGTGTTAGACATCTCAACATGATTCAGACCCAAGTTTGGAAGTTGTCGGAGCAGTCGATGGATTGCGGCTTTGTGAGCCGCGAGAAATTGCGTGCCACCTCGCAAGAGACTCGGTGTCGTCCGGGCGGCGTCTCGCGAGCATCGAACGCTGCCCGGGATGTGCGGCGACACGCTACTCAATCACCGCGCGGTTTGCCATCAACGGCGTCGAGCTACTTCAGTCAGGCGATCGAAGCCAGTTCATTGCAATCCGTTGGTGTTGCTGAGGGGCAGATCCGACCAATGGGAAGGCCCTGAAACCGACGATTCCGGCCCTCCGCTTTGCGCTGACCCGACCACCGACGTGACGAACTGGAAAGAGCAGTGGATTGATGAATGAGCCTCGCCGCGAAACCATGATGACGTGGCGGTTCAACGAAGAAGGGGTCGGATCTCTGTCTCGCAACGGCTGCTGGCGGAGGCGACTGTCCCGGTTGGCAGCCTGTTGAAAAACCTCCCCACTGGGCTTGCCCCGGTGGAGTCAGGTCTTTGCACTACTCGATTCCAGTTGGATTCCGCAGTAGTGCAAAGCCCCGCGAGCCACCGGGGCAAGCCCGGTGGTTTTTTTCAACAGGCTGTTAGTTCTACTGTGACAGATCGGCGAGAAGATTGAGTGCAAAGTGATCAGTGCAAAGTGCAAAGTGGGAGCGAAGCCGACACTGTTCCAAACGCGAATTGCTGCCATGACCTGTTGACCGACAGTCGTCGCGTTCCGTTGGGCGACGGACGGGAACGCCTTTCATTTCGCACTTTGCACTGACCACTTTTCACTTTGCACTCATCCCAATCATGCGAACCGTCACAGTAGAATTAGCGTGTTCGCTGCTGGCCGTGGTGTGAACATCCGAGGGCGCTGCGGCGTGGCCGGCAGCAGACGCGGTATCGCGAATCGAGCCACAAGCAGGCAGCTTGTGGCTACGCGGACGCGCCAGCCACAAGGGCCATCGCCTTGTTGAATCTGGGTAATGGGGTGCCACGGTCACGGAGCTTCGACGTGGCCGTGAGAGTGGGAAACAGCCTTCACGTCCTCGCACGGCCACGTC
>JAYUFF010000300.1:0-2289 GCA_043738825.1 Schlesneria sp. | reverse complement strand
GCCGGAAGCCAGCCGACTCCTCTCGGCCATCAAATACGACGACGAGGCGCTGAAGATGCCGCCCAAGGGAAAACTGCCTGATGCGGCGATTGCGGACCTGACCGAGTGGGTCAAACGCGGCGCACCGGCTCCCGTCGGGAAGCCGATCAAAAAGACGGACGTACCGTGGGAGCAGGTCTTCAAACAACGGCTTGATTGGTGGAGTCTGCATCCCGTCATGAAGCCCGCCGTGCCGACGGTCCACAACGCCGCGTGGTCGGAGCACCCGATCGACCGCTTCGTGCTGGCAAAGCTTGAGGCGGCCAACCTCACACCGGGGAAGGCCGCGTCACCACGAACGCTCGCACGGCGGTTGAGCTTCGTCCTCACCGGACTGCCGCCGAGTGAAGAGCAAGTCACCGCGTTCGTTCGCGATTCGGGTAGGGTGGGCAATGCCCGCCATCTTCCAGACGAATCGGTGGGCATTGCCCACCCTACTGGGCTGAATCCATTCGCCGTCGAAAAGCTCGTCGATTCGCTCCTCGCCTCACAACACTTCGGTGAGCGGTGGGCGAGGCACTGGCTGGATGTCGTGCGGTTTTCCGAGACGCACGGCAACGAATGGAACTATGAAGTCCATCACGCCTGGCGTTACCGCGACTATCTGATCCGGGCCTTCAACGACGACGTGCCCTATGACCAGTTCATCCGCGAGCACATCGCGGGCGACCTGCTGGCCGAGCCGCGTTGGAACCGCACCGACAACTTCCGCGAGTCGCCAATCGGCACCGCCTTCTTCCGATTCGGCGAGGTCAACCATGACGACTGCATCACGCTGAGGTCCATCGGCTACGACCTCGTTGACAACCAACTCGACACGCTGACGAAGGCTTTTCAGGCGACGACGGTCGCCTGTGCGAGATGCCACGATCACAAGCTCGATGCGATCTCGACGAAGGACTACCACGCACTGCTCGGCGTGCTGAGAAGCTCGCGCCTCGTCAGCCACACGCTCGACGGGCCGGAGGTGAACGAGGAGCCGATCGACAGACTGATCGAGTTGAAATTGAAACTGCGTACCGAGGTGGCCCGCCTCTGGCTGGAGGAGACTCCGAAGATGCGCGACTACCTCGTCGCCACACTCGCCGGAAACGGTGGTCGTCCCGCCGACGCCGACATCGCCACGAAGCTCGATCCCCAGCGACTCGCGAAATGGGACGCGGTCGTGCAGGACAAAGCCTTCCCAATGGAAGACCCGTTCGAGCCGTGGCGAGCGATGGCAACGATGCCGCTCGCCGACGAAGCGCGCGTCGCGACGGAATGGCAGGCCCTCGCGACCCGCTACGCCACCGAAGACCGCACACGCACCGAGTTCAATCAAACCGCGTTCGAGACCTTTGCCGAATTCCGCACGTGTCACGATTCCGGCTGGCAAACGGATGGCCACGGCTTGCGAAACGGCTCGACTCGCAGCGGTTGGCCCGTCCCGGCCTCCGAGGGCGAGTCGGTACTCAAAGCGATCTTGCCGGCCGGTCTGCACACTCATTTCGCATCGGACAAACTGAACGGAGCGATCCGCTCGCCGCTGCTGCGCGGGGGGAAGAAACACCTCAGTTTTCAAGTGGCCGGTGAGCGCAGCAGCGCGGTGCGGTTGGTCTCGAACAACTGCCAGTTGAACTACGCCAACTATCGCGCGCTCACATCGCCAGACTTCACCTGGGTCACGTTCTCGCCGCCCGAGGACCGTGACTCGCTGCGGGTCTACGCCGAACTGATGACCATGTTCGACAACCCGAAGTTCCCCGATCAGCTCAGCGCGCTCGGAGGCGATCCCGCCAACTACAAGCTCCCGTTCGAGCAGGCCGCCGAGAATCCCCGCTCGTACTTCGGGATCACTCGCGCCGTCTGGCACGACGGCGGCGAAACGCCCCGCGCCGAGTTGAGCCATCTGCGGCGGCTGTTCACGCCCAATGGTGCTGACGTTGTCACCGGGCGAGTGAGCGGCACGGCGCTAGCCGCCGGTGTGTCGCTTGCAACGATCAAATCCACGAGACCGGCGGCTAGCGCCGTGCCGCTCAAAGTCAGTGCCCTGGGGCTGACGCCACCCGGCTCACCAGTGAATGGCAACACGCTCGACGACATCGCGGATCGTTACGTCGAATCCATCCGCAGCGTGATCAAAGCCTGGCCCGATAACACCGCGACGGACGATGACGTGACGTGGCTCAACGCCCTGCTGAAGCGCGGACTGCTCAGCAACTCCATCACGATGTCGCCGCGCGTGGCCGAGTTGATCGCCGAGTATCGCCG
>JAYUFF010000299.1:0-2289 GCA_043738825.1 Schlesneria sp. | reverse complement strand
GATGCGGTAGGCGAGATCGACCGAGATTGGCAGCGGCATCTCTTGTGACGGGCGGATGCGTTTCGACAGTTGCTCGGCCTGTTGACGGACGAACGGGGAGTTCATCATCGCGAGGGATTGTGTTGGCACTGTCGTGCTGATTCGTTCGCCGACACTTTGGGTTGGCTCGGGGGCGTCGAACATGGTCATCAACGGAATCAACTCGCTCCGCTTCACGCGCAGATAAACGCTGCGACGCGGCGTGTTGTCCAAGATGCTGGGGCCGAACATGTTCTTGTCGAGGTTCCCGCCGATCGCCAGCAGCGCATCGCGAATGATCTCCGCATCGAGTCGTCTCGGTTGGTAATGCCACAGGTATTTGTTGGCAGGGTCGAGGGCCAGATTCTCCGGCGAGACTTCGTGCGACTGCTGATAAGCCGCGCTCAGCATGATCTGCTTGTGCAGCGGCTTGAGCTTCCACCCACCGCCGACAAGCTGCACGGCGAGCCATTCGAGCAACTCGGGATGAGTCGGCCGGTCTCCCTGCGCTCCGAAGTCGTTCGGTGTGCCGACGATCCCCTCACCAAAGTGATGCTGCCAGAGCCGATTGGCCATCACGCGAGCGAGCAACGGTCCGGCTCCTCGATCGACGTTCGTGATCCAGTCGGCCAGCGCGATGCGGGGATCGGTCGGTGTTGCGGGTGGAGTTGTCGCCGTTTGAGTCGCAGGCGGCGGATCGCCTCGCAACAAGACCTGAAGGAAGCCCGGTTCGGCCTTGCCGAGCTTGTGATCGACTTCGCCGCGTCGCAACAGGAAGACATCCTGCCCGCCCGCGATGGTCGTGTAGACCTCCGTCAGCGGCGGACGAGGTTCGGCCAGGATGTGATCGCGAACGGTTTGAGTGACCTTTACGGTCTCGGCATCGAACGGGCTGAACCAGCGTGTCATCGCTTCACGTTGCGTATCGGGCAGCTTGTTTCCGCCAGCGGCCAGGATTGCTCGAATCTCTCCGACGTGCTGCGGCACGAAGTCGCCGGCCCATGTTGCCGGGTTCGGGTCGGTGCTTAGCGAGAATCGCATCCGGCCCAGTCCGAGGTCGCGGAACTTCAACTCGAACATCAGTTCGGCTCCGCTGGCAAACCCGGCGAGCGGCGTCTCCAACTCGAAGACTGCCGCGTTGTCATTCTTCGCCGTGGTCCGGACGACCCACGCTGTTTCCGGTTTGCCATCGACCGCGTTGCTCAGCGGTTGGTCCTTGTCCTCGCCAGCCGCAAAGACCGGCTTGAGCTTCAATTCCTGTGGTGGCTCCGCCGCGTTTCCGTCAAGCGGGCGGGCGGTCACCTTCAACTCAGCCAATTGAAAACTGCCGTCCTCGTTCAAGCCCGGCCCGCGCTGCGGCAGCGACTTGTCGGCGAAGGCATCGAGTCGCAGAGCGGTGACGTTCTTCTGATGCGTGTTCAGCGTGATCGTGTACCGCTCTTCGCTGGCCGTCACGCGGCGTTGGCCTCGTCGCTGCACGATGATCCCTGGATTGAGCAGCCCATCGTGCGCGACGATTCCTCCCGGCAGCCACTTCAAATACGAACGCTCGGCATCGATAGCGACCGGCTCCATGACCTGCCAGCGCGGCGCATCGGGCTGCTTGGCAAGTTCGGTTGTTCGCCATGTCTCGAATCGTGGAGGGAGTTGTTCGACTGCGAACTTCTTTAGCGCCGCGACCAATGGTTCCTGCACGAGTCGGTGTCGTTCGATCGCCTGCTGAGTCGCAGCGGGATCGGGGTCCAGCGTTCGTGGGCCGTGGACCGTCTGCGCGAACGACGAGGCGAGTGCGTAATAGTCTTTCTGCGGTAGCGGGTCGTACTTGTGGTCGTGGCAACGGACGCAGCCCAGTGTCAGGCCGAGCATCGAACCACCGACCGTCATCAGCATGTCGTCGAGTTGGTCGTAGCGAATTCCCTCGACCGTCTTGGCGGTGATCTGTCCCGGATACGGCCCCGCAACGAGGAATCCACTTGCCGACGCGGCGTGATAGTCGTCGGGCTGTAGCTTGTCTCCCGCCAGTTGCAGTCGCACGAACTGGTCATACGGCAGGTCGTTGTTGAGCGACCGAATGACCCAGTCGCGATAGTGGTACGCACCGGGACGGAAGCCATCGAACTCGTACCCGCCACTCTCGGCAAACCGGGCGACATCGAGCCAGTGTCGCGCCCACTTCTCGCCGTAGTGAGGACTTTCCAGCAGGCCGTCGATCACCTTCTCAAACGCCTGTGGCGAGGAGTCGTTGACAAACGCCTCGATCTGCTCGGGAGT
>JAYUFF010000298.1:0-6054 GCA_043738825.1 Schlesneria sp. | reverse complement strand
CACTCGTCAGCAACAAACACGGCTCCATCTTGGCGGCCGGGCCGGGTGGGGTCCGTCGCAACGCTTCGTCGAGGCGTCTGGCAAAATCATCGACCGATGCGCCGTCGCTGGCCGGAGCCAGCAGGATGTTCGCGCTGAGATTGGCCGTTCGGGCTTCGCGATCGACACGCTGCAGCCGTTTGATCAACAGCCGCGTCAGGTGCCGCATCAATTGCGGATAACGCTGCGTGAAATCATCGAACTCGGTCTTCGAGAACCGCAGCAACTCGGAGTCGCGCGAGGCGAGGATGGTGGCCGAACGCGGCTCGCCGGTGAAGACCCCCATTTCTCCGACCGCTTCGCCCTGAGACATCTCGCCGACTTGCCGAGACTGGCCGGAGGAATTGCGGATCAACACCTCCAACCGTCCGCTGATGATGATGTAAAAACTGTCGGACGGTTCGCCTTGATAGCACAGCACGTATCCCCGAGGCAGATGGACCCACGTCATCTTGGCTTCCAAGTCGCGCAGCATCTGGTCGTCGAGTTCACCAAACAGCTTCGGCAGGACATCGACCATCTGATCGCGATACAGACGCGGCATGATCGTCTTGGTCAACGCATCGACCACACTCTGATCCTTGGCCAGCAACCGATCGAAGGCGGGCTTGGGAAACTTGACCAATCCGCTGGGCTGCTTGGCACTCACCGTGGCGCTGCGCGTTCCGCCGGTCAGAATCTGCATTTCGCCGATCGTGGCACCCGGTTCGATTTCGGCCAGGACCAGCCGGTTGTTGTCCGGGTTGCTGTCGATGTCCGATTGTTGTCTGGTGACTTCCAACTGGCCGGAGACCAGGAAATAAAACGCATCGACGGCGTCGCCTTCCCGAAACAAAATCTCGTTCGCGCCAAGAGCGACCCACGTCAACTGATCTCGCAAGTCATCCAGATGCGCGCGTTCCACGGCCTGGAACAACGAGTTCTCGGCGACCAAACGAATCAGTTCATCCGGAGAGGGAGAGTCCAGTGAGGTGGTCATGGCTGGTGATTTCCTGTGTCGCGTTAGTAACCCGCAGCGTGAATGGCACTAACTTTAGGTAGCCACGGTCGGCAGACCGTGGGATTTTTCGGTAACGGTGCAATCACCACGCTCTGGCGAGCGTGGCTACGAATCTAAAGTGAGTGCCATTCACCCGCAGCGTCAGCGAGGGCGGACTCTCCCTACACAATGATGCGAGTTGCCTGTTCTGTGAAGTGTCCGCCCTCACTGACGCTGCGGACGGGGGTGTCCTAATTTGGCGGTGCAGCGACCCGGACGCTTCAAAGCGTCCGGGTCGCTATTCGGTCTGCCTCGTGAAATTAGGACACGACCCTTCGTGTTACTGGGCGAGTTGCCCAGACTTCCGCATTTGGTTCCAATGGCGAGCGGATCATAAAAGTCATGAACTGCGGCGCGAGGTTGCTGGAAACAAAAGATGGCGATGATTTCGACCGAGGCTTGGGTTTTATTGTCGTCCGCACAGCAACCCGGTCACGGCAGGCTGGTTCGGCAGACCTTCCGCTTCCCAGATCTTGCGCCGCAGGAAGTCTTGGCGCGGCCGCTCTACGGATGTCTCGAAGGGAACATGCTGCACGCGCTGCAACGCGATCCGATCGACATCTGCGCCGAGCGCGGCGAGGACGCGGTGGTGCTGGGTAATTCCGGCGTCGTGCGGGTCGAGCGAGTCGGCTCCGAGGTGAGCGGCTTCTCCGAAGGGGATGTCTGCCTGGTGTTTGGCAATGCCGTCTGGGACGAGCAGGGCTACCCGATCAAGATCCTCGCGTATGACGCACCCGGCACGATGGGCGTGCTGGCCAAGACGATGAAGCTCCACGAGCGACAACTGATCCGCATTCCCACTGACAGCGAGTTCTCGCTGCCGCAATGGGCGGCGTTTTCGTTGCGCTACATTTCGGCGTGGGCCAATTGGCGCGTCGCCTACGAATGCTGGCAATCACAAATGCGGGGCACGCCTCCCGAGGAGACCGTTGTTTGTGCCTGGGGCGGCGGAGTCAGCTTTGCACAATTGACGCTCGCGAAAAGGTTCGGGTGTCGAACCATCATGATCTGTTCTCAGGCGGATCGCGCCGGCTTGTTGCGCGACGCCGGCATCGACGCCATCGATCGCAGCCAATTTTCGGCCGACGATTTTGAACCGGGCATTCTGGACGCGATCGCTCAACGAACCGGCGGCCGAGGCGTCTCGATCTTCATCGACAACATCGGCACACCGGTGCATCGGATCACGCTCAAGGCACTCGCGCGGCAAGGCGTCATGACGACCTGCGGCTGGAAGGGCGGAATGCGGACGCCCATTGCTCGGGCGATCGAGTGTCTCAACCGGCACATCCATGTGCATACACATTACGCGCGGTACTCGGAAGGATTGGACGCGGTTCGTTTCGCTCACGAACAGGGCTGGATGCCGCCGCGCGACGATCGCGTGTGGAGTTGGGACGAGGTGCCGACGCTCATCGACGAGTACGAGCAGAGCCGCGTGTCGAGTTACTTTCCAATTTTCGCGGTCAACGCCTGACATCAACCAACGTTGCAGAACGGCAATCCATGAGTTCAGCCCTCGACACAGTCCGCCTGCAATCGATCGGCGTCTATCTGCCGAGCCGTCGTGATTGCAACTTGGAGCTGGCGGAACGTCTCGGTTTTCAACGCGACTTCCTCGAACAAAAACTGGGCGTGATGTGGCGGTCGGTGAAGGAGGCCGGTGAGACGACCAGCGACTTGGCGGTGCGAGCGTTCGAGGATCTGCGTGCCCGAGCGAACCTGCCGCTCGATCAGATTCAAGCGTTGGTGGTGGTCACGCAGCATCCGGACTTCAAAGTGCCTCACACTGCGGCGCTGGTCCATAACCGGCTGGGACTGACCAAGCACTGCATGACGTTCGACATCTCCCAAGGTTGCGCCGGCTACACGCACGGCGTCACCATCATCACCGGCTTGATGAACGCTGCTCGGCTGGATCACGCCGTCTTGATTACGTCCGATCCGTACTCAGACAAGGTTCGTCTGACGGACAAGGACACGGCGCTGCTGTTTGGCGACGCGGCCACCGCCACGTATTTCACGCGACGCGGCCCGGGCTATTGTCTGGTGGACTCGAACTTCGGCACGCTGCCCGACAGTTTCCGCTGCCTGCTCTTTCGCGAGACGTTGGAAATGGACGGCGGCGACGTGTTCAAGTATGCCGTGCGGGAAGCGCCGCCGAGCCTCGAAGCACTGCTCGCACGCAACCAACTGGCGGCTGGAGACATTGACCTCTTTCTGTTACACCAAGGCTCGAAGTATCTCGTGGAGTACGTCGCCAAAAAGATGCGTGTCCCGGCGGAGAAGGCCCCGTATGAAGCCGCCGACTATGGCAACACCGTTTCGTCCTCGATCCCCCTGATGTTGCAGAAGCATGTCGTTGAGTGTCGGCTGGAGCGCATCGTCCTCAGCGGATTCGGCGTGGGGTTTACCTGGGGCAACAACCTGTTGAGTCGCTGGAGTGATACATGACAACCGTGACCGTAAATGACATCGTGCAAATCCTGAAGAAGGCGAGGATCGCCACTGGCCGAGTCGATTCGCTTGACCCCGACCAACCGCTCGACCAGCAGGGACTCGATTCCTTCGATCGCATGTCACTGCTCACCGAACTGGAAGACGCCTACAAAGTGGAACTGCCGACCGACGTGGCCCGCCGACTCGTATCGCTCAACGACATCGTGAATCACCTCAATCAACCGAGTTAGATTTCAGAGCTTCGCATGTAGCCACGCTCTTCGCGAGCGTGGCTACCAAATGATTCAAGCAAATCCATTCGATTTTCATCAGGAGCGCCGCATGTCCGCCAATCAGTTTGCAGGCACTTGGAAGTTGCTCAGTTCCGAGATGCGGACATCGACGGGTGAGGTTCATTATCCGCTCGGCGAAGATTGTGCCGGGTCATTGATGTTCGACGCGACCGGCACCCTATCGGCGCATCTGATGCGACGAGACCGGCCGAACTTTGCAAGCGGTGACATCGTGCGCGGGACCGACGACGAGATCAAAGCGGCCTATCAGGGTTATGTCGCCTTTTGGGCGCACTATGAAGTGGACGCCGCCAAGCAAGAGTTGACCTACGTCATCACCGGCAGTCTGTTTCCCAACTGGGTCGGACACACGAACCTGCGTTACTACGAGTTCGCCGACGATCGCCTGACCTTCCGCACGCCGCCGTTCCTGATGGCCGGGAAAGAGATTGTCGGAGTCTTGATCTGGCAGCGCGTGAGTTGATTCGGTTCACTAACCCGCAGCGTAAGCGAGGGCCTGCCTGCGTGCCTCGCTTACGCTGCGGGTTACGATGAGGTTCAGGAAGTCCTTTCGTTGCCGTTCCTATGGCGGCGACTGCCCTGCGGCGGCGAGATCCTTCGCCATGCCCTGCGCAAAAACATGGGCCTGTTCGAGTCCCTCCTGCGGGACGCCGAACTCGTAGATTTTGACACCGCAGTACCGTTCGCGATTCGTCTCCGTCTGCATGTAGTTGATGAACGACAACGCGGTTTGGATCTGATTGCCTCGGAAACAGAAGGCCGCCCCATCCACATAGGTTCCGCCCTGGTGCCGGGCCAGCTTCCTGACGATGCGCAGGTTGTTCCACCAAATCGCGCGACAGACCGCGAACACGGCGAAGCGTTTGCCTCGGAGCAGCCTGCCCGCCGCTTCGGTCTTCAGAAACGAAGCGACCGGCATCGCGGGCTTCAGCCACCAGGTGGGCGAGCCAATGCAGACTAGGTCGTAGTCGCGCGCGACAATCTCTTCGGGCACGCGCACCGCCCCCGTCTTTCCGCACAACTGCGGCCAAAACCAACGGAGCAGTTTGGGCCAAAACGGCTTGAACGGGAACACGATCCGATACCGTTCATCCATGAACTCGATCGCACACAGTTCCGCTTCGCAGTCGGCCGCGCGGAACGACTCCGCCATCGCCTCCGCCACGCGGCGCGTCTGGTGGGTGAAGGAATAAAACAGCACAAGCACGCGTGGTTTCATGATGGGTCTTTCTGGGTGCGGGCGCTGCGTCCCGCACGTTGCAGACAATCGTACAACTCATCGACGACGACTCCCGCGCCGGGGCCGCGCAACATGCCGTAATGCGTGCCGGGAATCCAATGCACCTCGACGCCGCCGAGCGCGATCCGCCGCCAAAAGCGGCCGACGGGTCGCAAACTCACCAGGCTGCTCTGCGACAGGCGGGCGCGAAAGTGCGTGATGCGGCCTGGGTACGGTGCGACGTGGTGCTCGGTCGTGACGGTCGTGTGCGTGCGCAGCCCCTCGTCCAGCACGGTGTGAAAGAGCCGTCGGGCGAAGCGCGAACGGACGCCGCGAATCAGATCGAGCAACCGCGTGTGCAGACAGATGCGGTAGTTGATCGCGTAGAACCAATCGAGCCAGAACGGCACATGCGACGGCGGATCGAAGATGACGAGCAGGCTCACTTCATCACCCTGACGCAGCAACTCGCGAGCCAGCTCGATCACGATGATCGCACCCGCCGAGTACCCGCTGAGTAAATACGGCCCGTGCGGCTGCACCTTTTTGATTTCGGAAATGTAGGCCGAAACCAGCCGATAGATCGACATCTGCCGGATGGTTTTGACCTGCTTGGCGCTGGCGGGCTGCAAGCCGTACACCGGCTGGTCGGCACCGAGGGCATGCGCGACATCTTGAAACGCCAGCAAGTCGCCGTATCCGGCCGGCACGAAGAACAGTGGCGTCGCCTGACCATTGGGTTGCAGCGGAACGAGATGCACGCGCGGGACATCCAGTTCCAGGTTCGACAGTGTCGTCCCCGAGGCCTCGCGAAAGGCGCTCGGCGCAGCGGGGTTCCGCAGATAAGCCGCGATCTCGACGACCGAACGCCGCATGCGGAGCGGGTTCAGCGACACGTCGGTGTTCAGCGCCTGACTCAACTGCGTCCGCAATTCGACGGCCATCAGCGAGTCCAGCCCCAGCTCGGACAACGGTTGATTGGGGTCGATGACTTCCTGCGACAG
>JAYUFF010000297.1:0-6060 GCA_043738825.1 Schlesneria sp. | reverse complement strand
GTCGAAGCTCCGTGATCGTGGCACTCCCCATTTGAAAAATGACGATGGCCCTGGGCATTTCCCGATCTTGCATGAGGGCCCATCAACATGCAAATCGCTCTTGCCGGGGGCTTGAACATTGCGAGGAGTTCCGATTCGAGATCTGTGCGGACACTGAGACATCCTTGTGGAGAGGTCGCAGCGAGAGAGTGGCGAAGCCGGATCGGGGGTGGGCGGTCTTTGCAGAGAGCGTTGTGCGTGACGTTCGGCCGGTCACTCTCGGAACGTCAGGGTTGGGCGACATCGTGAGGCCGAGTTGTGGGGTGCGGGTCGTTACGTTTTCGGTGCCGCGATGAGTCTGGTTCGGGCGGCGGCGCGGAGTTCGATGAGCAGCGAGAGGGGATTGGGCCGGCGTTTGCCACTTGCATCGGGCCTGTTCAGGCATGCGTTGCTCTCCATAGCAGGTTAGAGTCCACGCACTTGCAGTGCGAATCGGGATTCGTCAACGCCCCCGATGCTTGTTCGTCGTGAGTGGGAAACTTGCTGTTGAGTATCCAAATCCCTGCGACTGCTGCCGCCCCGGATGAGAAGAACCCGATGCCGAGTACGACCAGACGAACTATTGTAGATCGGCAGACGGCTTCGAGCCTTGGAGAATGTTCAAAGAGGGGAATCCCGCGTTCGGTGTGCTTACTGGTTTGGTGCGTCTCGCTCTGCCTACCGGGTTGCTCTGGATGCGGGGCCATTCCAAAAGAGATCCCACAGGTTGAATCGTCAGAGCCGGACAAACAGCACTCCGATGACTCTGCCAAGGTTCCAACTGAAAGCAAACCAGTGCGTGAGTCGATGGGCAAATCTTCTGCTCTAACCGAAACGGAATCACAGGCGGGCGATTCCGTTCCAGAGACGACCGAAGCATCGCTGTCTGCTGAATCTTCATCGCCCGCATCCAGCAGTGATTCATCCGATTCGCCATCAACCTCACGCAAGACGGGCGATGCGGAATCTGCGCTAAACACCGCCACTTCGCTGCGTGAGAAGGCTCGCCGCGCAGCGGACCGCAAAGACTATGGAAGCGCATTCGATCACACGTCTCGGGCGTGGGAGGCGGCAAACGCTTGGCCCCAGGATTCACGGCTGAAGAAACTTGCCGAAGAACTGGCTGACGATTTGGAAAAACTCGGTGAGCAAGCCAACTCCAAGTTCTCGAACCGCGCCAGCGATTCCAACACCAAGCTGATCGACAAGTGACGCCGCGTTTACCCATTGAAGCCTGACGCGCAAGCGAAGGACGCTCGGCAACGGATCCTTCGCTTGCGCGTCAGGCTTCGATCTGCGGTCGGACAATTCCCGCCGGTCGCCTTACCAACTGTCGTCACCACGCACCACGGGCCAACACGATGACCAAGACTGCTCCAGAGCCACGACCCACCGGCCTCTTGCCGCGCATCACCTGTCCCCACTGCTGGGAGCAGTGCGCACCGCAGAAGTTGTTGTGGGTTTCGGAGCACACGGATTTACTGGGCGATCATCGTCTCGGCCCCGAGCAGGCGCAACGGTTTCTTCCGACCCGGTTCACTGTGAATGGTGAGGCCCTGGATGCGAAGGGCTTCCCCTGCCATCAGCTTGCGTGCCCCAATTGTCATCTGACCATTCCCCGTTCGCTGCTGGAACTTGAGCCGCTGTTTCTGTCGATCTTCGGCGCACCGGCCAGCGGGAAATCGTACTTCCTCGCCGCGTTGACCTGGGAGTTGCGCAAGACCCTGCCGCTGGTGTTTCGTGTGGGGTTCGCGGACGCCGATCCGGTGCTCAACCAACAACTGAATGAGTACGAAGAATCGGTCTTCTCGGGAACTGCGAACGACGAACTGGTGCCGCTGGGCAACCTGATTCGCAAGACGGAAGAACAGGGCGACCTGTACGACACGGTCTCGTTCGGCAATCAGACGGTCAGCTATCCGCGTCCGTTCTTGTTCACGCTGCAACCGCAACACGATCATCGCAACGCGCACAACGCGGCCAAGCTGGCTCGCACGGTGTGCCTGTACGACAACGCGGGTGAATCGTTTCAGCCGGGCAAGGATTCTGCGGCGGCACCCGTCACACGGCACATGGCTCAATCGCGAGTCCTGTTCTTCGTGTTCGATCCGACGCAGGACGCGAGGTTCCAGCGATTGATCGGCAAGCAGACTCTGGCCGCGCCCCCGGCCATGCGGACGATGCGGCAGGAGCCGATTCTGCAAGAAGCCATTTCACGCATTCGTCGGTTTGCCGGGCTGAAACAGTCCGAGCGTCACAAGCGACCGCTGGTTGTGATCCTGACCAAGTTCGATGTCTGGTGGAACCTGCTCGGTGGCGATCCGTGTCCCGATCCGTGGCAGATGGCCCGATCGGCCTCGAACGCGGATGAGACATTTCACGCATTCGACGTTAATGCGGTCGCGGCACAGTCCCAGTTGGCTCGACAGATTCTGTTGCAGACCTCGCCCGAAATCGTCACTGCCGCCGAAGGCTTTGCCGAGGACGTAACCTACGTCCCCGTGACGGCCGTCGGCTGGAATGTTTCGGTCGATGCGAAGACGGGGCTCCCCGCCATCAAGCCATCGGAAGCGGCTCCGTACTGGGCCACAGTGCCGTTTTTGTACGGCATCTCTCGCGCGATCCCGGGCCTGATCCCGACCATTTCAAAGAAGAGCAGTTAGCGATGAGCCATGAGGTGAGCGGCAAGAATTGCAACCCACACCAACCCGAAGCGTGAGCGAGAAAGTCGAACAGCACTCCCTCGCTCACGCTTCGAGTTGGTGTCATCGGTTCAATGAGATCAGAGTGAGAGACTTCGGTCTGACGGATATGATCGACGAGGAACAACCATGAGTCAGGAACTGCTGTATACATCGGCTCCGCGCGGCCTGAAGCCGGGAAGTCGCGGCTTCTGCACGGTGCTCAGCACGCAGGGGATGGCCGCGCCACTGGCGACGGCACTCGAAGGACTGTCCGGCTATCGTCCGATCTACCCGGCGGGCGACGATCGCGCGAATCGCAATCCGGTCGTGTACTCGCATCTCAAGCTGCAAGCGGCCGGTCGCACATCCAACGTCCTGTCGCGGATCGCCGATTTCGGTTTGGATTATTCGCAGCGCGCGAACAAGTTGGCGCACCATGTGGTCCTCGACAAGACGGAACTGCTGCCGGGTGGCCCCGCCAGCCTGCTGTCGCTGCGGGACTTCATGCGTGAGGAGTGGGCCGGCGAGCCAAAGGTCGTCGCGCTCAAGCCGGTCAAACGCGAGGGTCATCTGGCGAGCGGCCCCTGTCGCGCGTGGGAGGAATTGACGGGCGACGCGGGCTGGGCGGGTGTGCTCGCCGAATCATTTTTGCGAGATCCCGAACGGCTGGTCTTTCTGTTGTTCGCGCCGGGACAGGACATCCTGCCGCTGTTCGTCGAAGCTCTAGCGCTGCTCCCCGCCGAGCGACGTTGGGACGTGACGTTCAGCACGTACTTCACCGGCCTCGCGCCGGGCACGACCTGCGTCTGGCGGGCACTCGTCCATGACTCGAAGGAGGCCCACGAATCACTCCGGTTCGTGAACGCCCTGCGACTCGACCTGACTTCCGGTTCGCTCGGTCGCGCCACGGGAGGCGCGCTCGTCGAGGCCGCGCGCTCGGGAGTTCGTCCTCACGATGCCACGCCCCGCCCCGCCCCACCGATCGGTCCCACCGAAGAAGAGTTTGTCGAACTGGAGGCTGCTCAAGTCGAGTTCGCCCCTGATGAACAGCAGGCAGCGGAAATTCGCTTCGCGGGTATTCCCCAACTGCCCCCGCAACTCGCACCGGGCCGCAACTCTCTCCCAACGACAGCGGCCCCACAACCGCGAAGCGGCAGACGTTTGGCCGATGTCATCGAAGCCGAATCGCGCCGCCCACGCTCGCGCCGCTGGCTGTGGCTTACTCTGTCCACCATCGTCCTGCTGATCGCAACATCCTTTGGCATCGGGATCGCCACCGGACGAATTGATCTCGCCAAGCTCCTGCCGAAGCCAACACAGCCTCCGAAGGTGCTCGCAGGCCGCTCAGAGCCTAACTCGGCTGATGACACAACGAAGCAGACGAAGTCACCCACACCAGACGGCACAGCAGAACAACAAAAGACAGCCTCGCCGGTTGCTGAGAAAGCATCACCAGTTTTCAAATCCATCGCCGCAGTGAGTGTCCCTGAGAACATATCGTCCGTGATTACGGTCATGGCGGAGGATGCCGAGAAACTGACGTACAAGATCACCGGCGGCGTGGACGCGGGCAAGTTTGAGATGAAATCAGACGGCGTCCTGACATTCAAAACTGCTCCAGACTTTGAATCGCCATTGGATGAGGGCGCAGACAACACATACAACCTGACGGTGGAAGCGGACAATGAAAATGGCGGCACGACCCCGCAAAACATGGTGGTTACGGTGACGCCGGTGAATGATGCCGATCCGGTATTTACCTCCGGTTCGGTAGCCCAGGTGGCCGAAGGCAAATTGGCGGTAATGACCGTAACCGCAACGGATGCGGACCTTCCCGCTCAAAAGCTGATGTACAAGATCAGTGGGGGATCGGACGGGGCACTGTTTGCGATCACTGCTGAAGGCGTACTCACATTCGTCATGGCACCGAACTTTGGAGCTCCGACGGACGATCGGAAAAACAACGTCTACAACCTGCAAGTGACAGCAGACGATGGTAACGGCGGGACAGCCATTCAAGACATTGCGGTCAAAGTGACGCAGGTTAGGCAGATCAAATCGCCGCCGCTTCCAACAGAAATCGACACGCCGATTGAGCTGCTCCCACCAATAGGTCTCGCGTTGGAACCGCCCATATTGCTCGTGCCCGAGTGGTTAAAGTCAGCAATTCATGCGACGAAGAAAACATCGCCTACGTTCAGCCTTGAGATAAAAGATAAGGGGAACCCGGTAGCCGACGTTGTTTCTGCGACGATAACAGTGACTTCAAATTCTAATGAGGAACATCCCCTTACGACTGTGAAACTTCGCCTCAAGAATCTTGAGTTGACGAAGCAACTTGGATGGTGCGCTGTCGCGATGAATTCGAAACAGCCCAGTGATGCAAAGACGCATGTCATCTTCGGCCAATTCCCGATCAATGTTGCAAAGCAACTGCAACTCAAGGGTGATGCGCCAGCGGTTTGGCCGCTTCCGTCGTCCGTGCATAGCGACTATCAACTCCGCCCCAAACTATTCGTGGATCAGTTGGAAATTGAGATCGGTATGAAGCGTTACGTCTTTCAACGGGCCGGGGACGTACCGACACCCAGGACCGAGCTGGAGTGCAAAGACTTGCTGTCCGATGTGACTGAACTCCCACTAGGCGAGAAGGAGCGGCTGACTGCTTCCGTGGAAGTCGGACTGTTCAACAAGATACCGTCGATCCAAGTCAGTCTGGATAAAACAAAGAAGGCTGCCTTGCTGACCAAGGTGCGTGAAAAATTAGGGGAGCGGCTCATGAAGTGGAGGCAGGACCACAAAGAATCGCTTCCATATTTGGCAAGTGAATTCAAGACTCTTTCAGTGTCAGATACAGCTACAGCAAGTCCAAAACAGTTTGAAGACGTTGCCATGCGAATCAAAACCGACATTGAAGCCGCAGAAAAAATCACTGGTGAGGCGAGCAAAGCAAACGTGAAAAACTTGAAAAATGCCCAAGCCGAATTTGTGTTGCTACACGAGGCGGTCAAGCGGCATCGCGCGTGGGTGGGGTATCTCGACGAGAGCAAGATCGTCGCCGCGAGGATTTCGTACGAGGTTACATCGCTGCACAGCAATGACAAAAATGACAAACTGACAGTTTACATTGTGGATTTCCCTGACACGAAGTAGTGCAAAGTGAAGACAGAAGGGGCAAAGGCATGACCGAAATTCAGCGGGTGGTGGATGAGTTGCGGTTTCTGCTTCAGCGGGAAGTCGTCGAGCAGACGGACGAGTTGGCGAATTTGGTGCGCGAGTATTCGGCTCACTGTCACACGGCGAACGTGCGGCTGCGGCGGGGCAATGAGTGTCTCAAGCAGGGGCTGCGGTCCGAGGC
>JAYUFF010000296.1:0-16241 GCA_043738825.1 Schlesneria sp. | reverse complement strand
AAAGTGCAAACTGTCTCCAAACGGACATCCTCAGAGATTTTGCACTTTGCACTGATCACTTTTCACTTCGCACTCCGCCTAAAGACGCACGCAGAATGCCCAGAAGTTGTGAACAAAGAAATGAACCCTTTTCCCAAGGGGGCGAGGGGAACAGGAGCAGAAACAAATGACGACCGTTCGCATTGTGAAGGCTCACGCCGCGCGCGACCTCGCGACCCGCGCGGCCTTTAACTTCGTCGATCTGCGACACGAGGCCGACTCGGTTCTCGCGCAGGCGCGACGCGAGGCGGACGAACTGCTGGCGCAGGCTCGATGTGAAGTGGAATCGCTTCATGAACAGACTCGACTCGGCGCGCGAGATGTCGGGCTGCGTGAGGCGCAATCGCAAATCGAGCGGCTCGCCAATGAAGTGGCCTCGCGCCAGGTTGACGCTCGGTTGGAGACGGCGTTACCGGCGCTGCATGCGGCGGCCGAGGCATTGCAGGCCGAGCGGGATCGCTGGCTGATCCGTTGGGAACAGACGGCCGTCCGCGTGGGAGTGGCCATCGCCGAGAAGCTGCTCAAAACACAAATCGCCACGCGCCCGGAACTGGCCTCGGGAATGATCGCCGAAGCGCTGAGACTGGCGGCAGGCCAACCGCGCGTGACCGTGCATCTGCATCCCGATGACCTGGCCGCGTGGGGCGATCGGGCACCGAGGATCGTCGAATCGCTCACGGCCTGCGCGGACTCAACGCTGATTCCCGATCCGCTCGTGGCACGTGGCGGCTGTCGAATTCAAACGCAGCACGGTGAGATCGACGCCCGCGTCGAAACGATGCTCGAACGGCTGGCGGCGGAGTTGGTTGAGGGTTGAGGGTTGATGGTCGAAGGTTGAGGGTGAAGTGATGGCTATGAATGAATTCTCGACGCCCGTTCGGCGCGCACCTTCCGTTCGGCGCGGGTCTCCCGACCCCGCCGAAACGGCCGACCGAAGGTCTCCCTCTTCATTCCTTGCCCACCCACAAGAGGAGACCTGCGGTCAGTCTCTCGGCGGGGTCGGGAGATCCGCGCCGAACCACGATGTCTTTCCATCAACCCTCGACCATCAACCATCAACCCTCCTCGACCACATCCACCGCGCGATGCCGGTCGGGTTGAGCGGTCGCGTGTCGAAAATCGTCGGGCTGACCGTGGCCGTGGCCGGGTTTCCCGCTCCGGTGGGAGCCGTCGCGAAACTCGAGGCCGAACACGGCGCGAGCGTCGAGGCGGAGGTCGTCGGCTTCTCGGGTGACGACACGCTGTTGCTGCCGTATGGCGAACTGCACGGCATTCGGCGCGGGACGACCTGCGTCCTGAAGCAGTCGGTTCCCGGCGCGCGTGTTGGCGACGGATTGCTCGGGCGGATCATCGACGGGCGCGGGCGGTTCCTCGACGACCGGCCGCCCGCCGTGCTGCCGCATCGGGTCGCGCTGCAAGGCCAGTCGATTTCGCCGATGCACCGGCCGCGCATCGATCAGCCGCTCGGGACCGGCATCCGCGCGATTGACGGCTTGCTGACGTGTGGTCGAGGCCAGCGCTTGGGCATCTTCGCGGGAAGTGGTGTCGGCAAGAGCACGCTGCTCGGTCAGATGGCTCGTGCGACCGAGGCCGATGTGAACGTCGTCGTCCTGATCGGCGAGCGAGGTCGCGAGGTGCGCGAGTTCATCGAACGAGACCTCGGCCCCGAGGGATTGGCTCGCAGCGTGGTGGTCGTCGCGACGGGAGACGATCCCGCCGTGCTGCGGCTGCGCGCGGCCTACCTCGGCACGGCGATCGCCGAATACTTTCGAGACACTGGCCGCGACGTGTTGCTCGTGATGGACAGCGTCACGCGCTTCGCGCTGGCTCAGCGCGAGATCGGCCTCGCCGCCGGTGAACCTCCCGCAACGCGCGGCTATCCGCCCAGCGTGTTCGCGCTGTTGCCGAGGTTGCTCGAACGGAGCGGCCGCACCAATCGCGGCAGCATCACCGGCTTCTACACGGTCCTCGTCGAAGGGGACGACACCAACGAACCGATCGCCGACGCCGTGCGAGGGACGCTCGACGGCCACATTGTGCTGAACCGCAAGCTGGCGGAACTCGGTCACTTCCCGGCCATCGACATACTCGCCAGCCTCTCGCGTCTGATGAGCGATGTCGCGCGCGACGAGCATCGGCAGGCGGCCACGTCGCTGCGACAGTTGCTCGCGGCGCATCGGCAGGCGGATGATCTGATCTCGATCGGCGCGTACCAAACCGGCGCGAACGCCCTCGTCGATGCGGCCCTGCGTCTGCAAGAGCCGATCCAAGCATTCCTGCAACAGGACAAATGCGAAGGTGGTTCGCTGGCTCAAGCCGTCGCCGGGCTGACGGAATTGAAGCGGCTTCGCGAGGGCTGGCCGGCGGAGTCGGTCGGTCATTTGAATACAAAAACGCTGGACCACAACGAAGTCACAACACGCGAATGCTCTCCGGACTGAGGGACTCACATCAACGAAGGCCGAATGACAATCGACTGAATGACATTGATAAGCGTGTACCGCAGGTTGTCCCTCACCCCCGACCCCTCTCCCCCGAGAGGTGCGAGGGGAGGTAGGAAGAGGAAGGGTCTCGTCATGCCTGTGCCGTTTCGATTCGACACCGTGTTGCGGCTTCGCGAGACCGAGCGCGATGTGAAGCGGCAGGCCCTCGCGCTGGGGCAGGCTCGCGAGGCGATGCTCCGGGCGGAGCGAGACCGGATTGAGGAGGAACGGCTACTCGCGCTGGACGATCTGCGGATGCTGCAAGCCACCCATGGTTGGACTGCCGAGCAGGCATTGGCTCGACAACACCATGCCAAACAACTGGCGAGGGAACTCGCCATCGCAGAAGTCGCGTTGAGCGAAGCCCTCGCACAATTGGCTTTGCAGCGCCTGGAATTGCTGGAAGCCGACACCGCCGTGAAGGCCCTCGAAAAATTGGCCGATCGACATCATTCCGACCAGATGAAGGCCGGGCACGCTCAAGACGAACGGGATCGCGACGACATCCGCCGCACCGGTCGCGCGGCATGACAAAATAATTCACCACGGAAGACACCGCGATCACAACGGTGCAATCGTTTTGCGTCCCCAGCGGGCGAGAAGAATTGGGAACGCTGATGAACGGTGGTGTCCTAATTTGAAAGCGAGATGCCGCGCGACAACTAGCCCGACGCGCAAGCGAGGGCTGGCCGTTCGATGGTTGCGAAGCCCTCGCTTGCGCGTCGGGCTGGTTTTGGAAGCTCTCCGCACAAATTAGGACACTACCTGATGGACGCTGATCGTCACTGATTTGGATCAGTGACGATCCGTGTTCCGCCAGCTCCCGATCGACTGGGAGGCGGCAGAGCGAAGTCATGCAGGCCGACTTTCCACGCATTCCCGGTGACAACACAAACAGCCCGGCCGACACCATCGCGTGTCGGTCGGGCTGGAGTTTTCTGCGATCAAGCGAACCACTGGCCGAGACCGGCGACTCGCAGCGGCAATCAAGCAATCAATATGTGGGGAGCGAGTTCGCGGGAACGAGCGCGGTCGTGGTGTAACCACCGGGCGAGGCCATGATCGGCGCACCGAGGATGGCGGAACTGGGCACGACGGCGGTTTGAGTCGATCCTGAAATGAAGGCCGTCTGGTTGGCATCGTAGCCTTGATACATCGCGCCGGATTGCGGCGTGTAGTAGCCGCCCCCACCGTTGGGCGGGCATCCGCTGTTGCACGGAGCACAGCGGTTCATACCGTAGCCGCCGCCCATGCCACCGAGGCAGCAGCAGCCGACCGACGACATTGCGAGGGTCAGGCCAGTCAATACAAATGCGATTTGCTTGGACATGAAGATTCCTTCGTGTTCGATTCCGGGCAGACGGGATTTGGGAGGGGGAACGACCATCAGACTGGCCTGCAACCGGTGGAAGGACCGGCCTGCTTGATGGGGAGACCATCGAAGCGGCAGGGGTATAGTTCAGAGTCCGAAACGCGCGAAGAGCAATTTTCAAAAAAATTACCGCGCATCAGGAAATCGGCTCAAGTTGATGGCGTTTGCTTTCGGGGTGGGGCGACGGATTGTTCACGCCTAGGAAAGCTTCGATGACAGCGTGCGACATAGAAGCCTGACGCGCAAGCGAAGGGATGTCGCAGCAAAATCTTCGCTTGCGCGTCAGGCTTCAATGGGACCGTGAATAATCCGAGTGACTGGCGAGATCCGCGATCATCTGCCTCGTCGCCGCTTCGCTCGCCGCTTCCCACTGACGCGGGCCGAACTGTTCGGCGTAGGGAGCGGCCCGATAGGCGAAGTTGATCCCGCGCGAATTGTTGATGAGCGCACCGAGTCCATCGCTCGCGAAGGCTGGTGCGACATCGGCCGCCGCGCCTCCCTGACTGCCGTAACCGGGAACGAGCAGCGGCGCGTGAGGCATCGCCGCACGCAGCTCGACCAGTTCCTGCGGGTATGTCGCGCCGACGACCGCGCCGACGCAGCCATAGCCGTTCTCGGCCGTCTGCTGCGCCAACTCCTCCACAACTTGAGCGACGTGCCGATAGATCGTCTGACCCTCGGCCACGCGATCCTGGAACGAGGCCGAACCGGGGTTGCTCGTCTTGACCAGCACATAGATCCCCGCGCCTCGTTCTGTGGCCACCTTCACGAACGGTTCGAGTGTGTCCCTGCCGAGATACGGATTCACCGTGAGCGCATCCGCGCCCCACGGTGCCGCCTGCGGATCGGCTCCGGCAAGGTAGGCCCGCGCATAGGCTTCGGCCGTCGTGCCGATGTCGCCTCGTTTGGCGTCACAGATCACGATCAGACCGGCCTGCCGCGCGTAACGGATCACGCGCGCGAGGGCCAGACAACCGTCGGGGCCTAGCTCCTCGAAGAATGCGGACTGAGGCTTCACGGCCGGGACGAGCGGCGCGACGACATCAATCAGCCGCACACAGAACTCTTCAAACGCCGACGCCGCCCTTGCGATCGGATCGTCGTGCAGGTCTCGCGCGTGAGTCAGCACGTCGGGCGGCAGCCAGTCGAAGCGGGGATCGAGTCCCACCAACGCGGCCGTTCCCTTCGCTCGGATCGCTGCGTGAAGTCGTGAGGTGAAGTGCGTGGCCGTCATCGTTCGGCGTCCTTTCGTTTCCAGTCGTCGTCTTCGGTGAAGTCTTTCGTGTCGTCATTGGTCTCCGCCCGATGCGACGCGGCCTGCTCGGCGAGTTCTTCAACGTGGCTCAACATCAGGTCGTGACGCCGTTTGACCTCCGAGACGAACCAGAACGAACAGGCCGCCTCCAGCCACATGCCGCCAATGAAACCCAGATACATCAGGATCGACTGCCCCCACCACTGACCGCGACCGAACAACCAGAGGCCAAAAATCAACAGACCGAATCCGTGCAGAAGCTGCTGCGCGCGCGTGGGGTGAGCCATCATCACCGGCAGCAGCAACCGACCCATGACGATCGCGGCGACAATGATCGGCACGGTCGTCATCCACAACGGCGATCCGAACAGCGTGTTGCCCGGATTGAGATCGATCTGGACGAAGTTGTAGCCAAGCACCAGCGCGAGCACGAAGAACTGCATCCTCGACCCCAGCGGCAACGCCGACCAGAACCAATAGAGACGACGCATGAGAGGGGCCTTGAACGAGTCACTCCGGAAAATCGACGCCCTTGTACGACAAGCCCCGAACTCCGACAAGCGGCTCCGACCCGGGAGCACGCCTCACATGCCTGGTGACGAACGAGAAGATTAGATTTTCAGTTCGCAACTTCTGTGCAGACTGCGCGCTAGTTGCAGGCGAGTGAGAAGTGAAAAGTTCAAAGTGCAACGTGCAAAGTGTCAGCCAAGCAGTAAACGCGGCCACTTTACATTTCGTACTTTGCACTTGTCACTTTGCACTCTGCTGTTTGGTGGAGGCTTTGCCGCGTAGGGTTGGCCCCCACGTCAACGGAGTGGAGTTGAGGGATCACCGGCTCACGCATGTCTTCCGACTCCTGACATCGGTCTTCCGGCAAATCGGTTACTGCGGCTAGAATCCCGCCGCCAAGTCCGCAGAGCCAACCAATTGGAAACGGCTGGCGGTGATGTCGGACGACGGGCAGTCGGCGGTCACGGGGAACGATCAGGATGTCGTCTCCCGATGGCAGCGAAAGGATTCCAGCCACCGAAGCTCGATGCGCGATCGAGTCGCAGGGGACGCATGACGCACTTCTTTGAGAAACGTGATCCGTGGGGCAATGGCCTCGCGATGTGGGTGATCGTGGCGATGGTCTTCGCCGCGCCGCTGGGTTGGCTGGCACTCAAACAGACCCGACTCGAAAACGATGTCGAGAAGTGGCTGCCGGAAAACGACCCCGAACTGAAGGTGCTGCGTTGGGCGCATCAGCAGTTTCCCCTCGACGAGCGGGTCTATGTCACCTGGGACGGCAGTTCGCTGAACGATCCCCGCATCGACCTGTTGGTCGAGAAACTTGAAGGTCGCCCTGATGTCGATGGCATTCGTCGAGGCGGCCTGCCGCATATCTCCAGTGTGGTTGAGCCGCGTCATTTGCTGATCTCGATGCAGAAACATGGCATCGAGCCGCAGGAGGCCGTGCGCCGGCTGGAGGGCGTGATTCTCGGAGCCGGTACGCTGAAGCTGCGACTGACGGAGTTCGGCAAGTCGCGAATGCGGAGGACTCGACAGGAACTGACGGCGGCGGCGAAGAGTCGGTTTGGAATCGAACTGCGGTTCAGTGACCCGGTTCCCGACTTCGCGACGCTCGTCTCGATTCCCACCCCTCCCCCGGACGAAGGTGAGCAACCCGCCTATTTCGCGGCACCGGCCGTGATGAGCGTCGAAGGCAAACTGCTCGCCAACGAGACGGTTGAACACGACTTGCAGGTCGTGTGGCAGGGGATTCGTCCCTCGAGCGCGGCAACATGCGAGGTGGCCGAGTGGATGACTCAGTTCGTTCCACCGAAGGGTGAGGGACAGACACTCATCGAGCGTTGCTTCTTCGCGCCGGGATCGCCGGTGACGATGGCCCTCTCCATTTCGGACGCGGGCGTGGCGGACAAGACGGAGACGATTGAAGTCATCAAGAGCGCGGCCCTCTCGGTCGGCATCTCCGCCGAGGCGCTGCATCTGGGGGGCAGCGCGGTCGCGGCCACGGAGTTGAATCACGAGGTGCTCAAGGCGGCGTGGGACAAGTCTCAACCCTGGACCAGTCTTCACCGCCGTTCGGTGATCCTCACGTCAGCCCTCGTCGGTGCGGTGCTCGCCTATCTCCTGGTCCGCAGCATCCGGCTGGCCACGATCGTGCTGGCCGTGTCGCTGTATGCCACGTTCATTTCGACGGCTCTCGTGCCGGCGCTGGGTGGCTCGATGAACATCGTGATCGTGGTGATGCCGACGCTGTTGATGGTCCTGACGTTGTCGGGGGCGATCCACGTTGCGAACTACTGGAAGCACGCGGCCTGCAAGAACGCGGCGACCGCCATCGTCGACACGGTGCGCACGTCGTGGATGCCGTGCGCACTGGCCAGTCTGACGACGGCCATCGGACTCGTGTCGCTCTGCACCAGTTCGCTCGCGCCGGTGCGCGACTTTGGCCTGTATGCGGCGGCCGGAACGATGTTCTCGTTGGTGATGGTGATGTACGCGCTGCCGGCCCTGCTCCAACTGTGGCCGGGCCAGCCGCCCGAGGAACACGAACTCGATCATCCCGGCTGGAGGATGCTGGGACGGGGACTCACGACGTGGCCGGTACTGCAATCGCTGACCTTCATCGCCGTCTGTGTCGGTTGCAGCTACGGGCTGACCCGGTTTCGCACCGAGACCAAGGTCATCCGCTACTTCCCCAAGCACGCGCGGATCGCGCAGGACTACTGGTTCATCGAAACGCATCTCGCCGGCATCATGCCCATCGAGACGATCATCCGCTTCGACACCCGCGCGCAGCAGGAGACCAACTTCCTCGACCGCATGGAGGTCGTGCGCGAGATCACCGAGAGCATGCGCTCGCACGCCGAGATCACCGGCGCGGTGTCGCTGCCCGATTTCCAACCGGTCAGCGAACGACCGGACGCCGACGCCGGGTTCCTCACCAAGGGGAAGTACAACAAGCGGGCCAGCACGATTCAGCAGCGGATTCGCGACGGAGAGATTCCCTCGGCGAAGGCGTTCTACACCGTGGCCGAACGGGGACACGACTTGTCCGTGGTGGGCGACAACCGGCTCAACGAGGCGGGTGACGAACTGTGGCGGATCACCGCGCAGGTCGCCGTGATGACCGAGAACGACTTCGCGCAGATCCTGACCGACGTGAATCAACTGACACAGAACGTACTCAAACACAACCCCGGTTCGATGCACGCGATCACGGGAACAGTGCCGTTGTTTCTGCGCACTCAGAAGGCGGTCCTGCAAAGCCTGATCACCAGTTTCGGCCTCGCATTCGTGCTGATTCTCGGCGTGTTCGTGGTCATGTTGAGAAGCTTTCCGGCCGGCCTGGTCGCGATGATCCCGAACATCGTGCCGATCACCGTCGTCTTCGGCACGATCTCGTGGCTGGGATACAAGGTCGATATCGGGACGATGATCACCGCGTCCATTGCCCTCGGGATCGCCGTCGATGGCACGCTGCACTATCTGACGTGGGTCCAGACGGGGATGAGGCAGGGTCAGTCGCGGCGGGACGCCATCATCAATGCGCTCGTTCACTGCGGCCCGGCCATGTGGCAGACGAGCCTGGCCGTGGCGCTGGGTCTGCTGGTGCTGGTCCCGGCCGAACTGTTGCTCATCAGTCGCTTCGGCTGGTTGATGGCGTCGATGATCGGCGTGGCCCTGTTGGGTGACGTGATCTTCCTGCCGCAACTGCTCGCCGGCCCGCTCGGCTATCTGTTTGAACCGGCCAAACCCAAGCCGCAGAACATGCAGGTCGCCGGAGCGGAAGACCTCGACGGCGTCGTCGGTCTGACCATCGAGGCCCCGATCTCGGAGTCTTCGTCGCCTCCCGCGCCGCACCTCCAGTCGCTCAAAGCCCCCAGGGGAACTTCCACGCCGAAGCATTAGGTCACGTTCAAGCACCGCTCCACACCAGCCCGACGCGCAAGCGAGGGCACCGTGTTGATGAACGGTCAGTGTTGATGAACGGTCAGCCCTCGCTTGCGCGTCGGGCTGGTTTCCAGTTTGGAATCGCGGGCTACGGCTCACCAAGCTCGAAGTCGAGCACCAGTGGCAGGTGGTCCGAGGCGTCGCGCGTCGTGCGGCTCTTCACGACGTGAGCCTTCCTCACTTGGATGGCACCTCGAACGAAGGCCTTGTCCAGCGAGAGGGTCGGCAGCCAGGCGGGAAACGAACGGAAGCGCGATGCCGGCGCGGTGACGTGTCGGAAGCCATGCACCTCGAACGGGCCGCCGGCCAGCGTGTTCCGCCAGTCGTTCGTATCACCCACGATCAGTGCGGGGACTGTGTTCGCCTCACGGAACAGGTGATGTTCGAGCAGCCGCCGCACCTGCCAGTGCCGCTCGCGCTCTGACAATCCGAGATGCCAGTGGACGAGTTGCAGCGGCCCGCTCGGCGTGTCGATCACAGCGAGCTGCGCCCCGCGCGGCTTGCGCTGCTGACGAGCCAGAGAAATCTGGTGATGGCTGAGCAACGGCCAACGCGACAGCAGCAGGTTGCCGTAGCCGCCCACTTTCAGATGGACGTTGAGCTGAAACAAATGGGCCGCCGGTTGGAAGTGTGCGACGAACAGTTCGGGCTGATTGTCCGAACGGCTGCGGCGCACATGACGGTCCACCTCCTGAAGGCACACGATGTCGGGAGCTTCCGCGTCGATCACGTCGATGATGCGGCGGAGGCGATAGCGCCGATCGCGACCTCCAATTCCCTTGTGAATGTTGAAGCTCAACAACCGCACTGTGTTTCTCCGATCTGGGGCTGTCGCTTTTCTTGTCCCCTCTCCCCCCGAAGCGGTCGGGAGAGGGGACAAGAATGCCGACGTGCGCTGTCGTGTTAAAGTGTTTGCCATGTCCCCCGACGGTTGCTGGCTGTTTCCCCGCGAATGGATGCGTAGGATAGCGACCCCTCGCGATTCCGCGAGGCTTGATCCGGCGTATGACACGGCTCCGTCCAGTTTGAAGTTGCAAAGAATGTAGGGTGGGACCAGCGGTGCTTCGCCGCGCCGGCCCACCAGCAATTCTCGAAGATTCGTCATGGTGGGCCGGCGCTCGAAGCGAGCTTGTCCCACCCTACTTTGAAATTGGGAAGAGCCGTGCGGCGTATGAATCACTGCCGGAAGAACCGTGGTCCGGACATCCTCGTCCGGACGAAGGCGTCCGGACTACTGGGGGGCCATCGTGCTGCACGTCTTCGAGCCGGTTGCGAGACCCGTGGCCTCCAGTCGTTTCCATCGCAGTCCGGCTGTTCCCGTCGCCTGCGCCGTGACGTTGGGTATCGTCGTTGATCGAATGTCGTCTCTGCCCCTTTCGAGTTGGCTGCTGCTGACTTTCAGCACCGTGTTGTTCGCCGCCGTCAGCGTGGCATTGCGACGACGAACGGTCTCGGCCCCATTGCTGCTGCTGGGGTGCCTCGGCATGGGGGCGGCATGGCATCACTGGCAGTGGAGTTGTCTGGCCGAGAACGATGTCTCGGCGTGGGCCACCGAGCGCGGCCAACTGTGTCGGCTGCAGGCGAAGGTGGTGCAGGCTCCGCTGATCGTCAAAGTCTCCGACGCGGATCACACTCCCTGGCGCGCCGCCGAACGGACGATCACCGTGGTCGAATGCCGAGCGTTGTTGAGCGAAACCACAGGGCCTCAATCTGTTTCCGGTCTCGCGCGGCTTTCCATCGACGGCCGCTTCGATGAACTCGCGATTGGCGACGTGGTCGAGATCACGGGCGAGTTGGTTCGCCCCGCCTCGCCCTCCAATCCCGGCGACTTCGATTCGCGCGCGTGGCTGCGTACCCAGGGGCTGCACGGCATCGTCGCGGCCGAATCCGTCGCGGCTGTGCGGATCGTCGGTCGCGAGCGAACCCTGTTCGACCGACTGGCCGTGTTGCGCGCGAAGGCGCGCCGACGGGCTGAGAACTTGATCGCAAGGCACCTCAGTTCACGAACGGCTCCCGTCGCGCAGTCGCTGCTGTTGGGAAGCCGAGTCGATCTGGATCGCGATGTGCGACGAGCCTTCGCCGAAAGCGGCACGCTGCACATCCTTGCCATCTCGGGCATGAATGTGGGTCTGTTGTGGGGCTGGCTGTGGGTGTTGTGCCGTGGTCTGCGGAGATCGGCCACGTTTTCATTGATCGCCGTGCTTTGTCTGCTCCCCGCGTATGCCGTCCTGACCGATGCGAACCCGCCCGTCGTCCGAGCGACCATCGTCGCGGCCGCGCTGGCGTTCGGGCAGCTTGCCGGGCGAGGCGGCTCGGCGTGGAACTCACTCGCGCTGGCCGCCCTCTTCGTGCTCGCGTGGAATCCGAGCGACCTGTTCAACTCGGGCGCACAGCTTTCGTTTCTGTCGGTGTTTGCGATTCTGCTCGCGATGAGTTTTCTGCGCTCGCTGCGCCTCGTGCTGGTCGATGCCGACGAACCGTTGGACGGCGGGCCATTGTGGCGCAGCGCTCTCCGCTGGCTGGGTCGCAAAGTTGCGGAGAGCTACGCCATCGGAGCGGCCATCTGGCTCGTCACGTCGCCGTTGATCGCATCCCAGTTTCATCTCGTCTCGCCAATCGGGTTCGTGCTGAACGTGCTGCTCAGCCCGTTGATCGTGGTCATGTTCTGGCTGGGCTATTCGTTCCTGTTGCTGGGGCTGGTGTCGTCGCTGTTGTTCGGATGGCTCGGCGCGCCGTTCGGCCTGACGCTCGGTTGGTTCCTGTCAGCGGTGGAGGCTTCCGCGAAACTCGATCTCGGCCACGTTTACGTTCCCGCGCCGCCGGTCTGGTGGTTGGTCGGCTTCTACGCGGTGACGTTGTCGCTCGCGCTGTTCGATCGACTGCGCGGCCGCATCTGCTGGTCACCGCGCGCCGCCCTCGCGTGGATTGTGTTCGGCCTGGCCCTGTCATTGCGAGCGTCCTCGTCGCGCGGACTGACGTGTACCGTGTTGTCGGTCGGCCACGGCTTGAGTGTCCTGATCGAATGCCCCAATGGACGGACGCTGCTCTACGACGCGGGCGGCATGATGGGCGGCAACCGTGTCGCGCGAACGATCGAAGAGACGCTCTGGGCGTCAGGTCACTCACGTCTCGATGCGATCGTCATCTCGCACGCCGATGCCGATCATTGCAACGCGATTCCCGAACTGGTTGAGGTGCTCCCCGCGAGGACGATGTTCGTGCATCGGACGTTCCTCGACTGGACACAGACGCCGGTTGCCGAAGCTCTCGACAAGTCGGCCGCCGCGCGAGTCAACATTCGCCTGCTGGCCTCCGGTCAGTCGCTGTCGCTCGATCCGCAGGTGTCGCTCCGCGTGCTGCATCCCGCGCCCGACTATCACGCGACGCAGGACAACCCGAACAGCATCGTGCTGTGCATCGAGTACGCGGGCCGGCGCATCGTGTTGACGGGAGACCTCGAACGCGAGGGACTCGATCGTCTGTTGCGAACGCCGCGCCTCGACACCGATGTCCTGCTCGCCCCGCATCATGGCAGCCTCAAGGCCAACCCGACGGACCTCGCGCGGTGGGCCACTCCCGAATGGGTCATCGCCAGTGCGTCCGACCCGGCCGTCGAAGAGCGGCTCGCGCCGCGCTACGGCCCGGCGGCGCGAGTCCTCTCCACCTCAAACCACGGAGCCATCCGCTGTCGCATCACTCCCGACGGAGACTTGCTCGTCGATCCGTTTCGTACTCGACGATGATCAGGTGGAAAGTGTGCCTCAATGTGCTCGGTCATTGGATCGGTGCCACTGGCGAGGGGCTTCGCTCGCCAGTGTTCTTGGAAGACACAGGCGACCCCGAGCGGCTTTGCACAAAAATGCAGGGTGGGCATTTCCCACCACAATCACGGGGGACTTGGTGGACAGTGCCCGACCGAATTGTGGTGTCCGATCATATTCTTTGTGCCTTGAAGACGCTGCGACAATCGTTGAGTCACGAAGAATCGTCAAGGTTTGACAGCGCAGAAACGATTGGCCTTCGTTTGGCAAGTAACCTCAAACTCGCCACGAGTTCGGTCGAAGAGACTGTGTTTGACAGGAGGCCGCAGGATTGGGAATCCCATTGTCGCGGATGCAATCGACTGCTCCCCGCAGGGTTGACCAGTGCTGCGTCAAAGCGATGAAGTGGGATTGTCTTCGTAGCCACGTTCGCCAGAACGTGGGGGAGATGCGGAACTAACTCCACGCTCTGGCGAGCGTGGCTACCCCAAAATCAAGACCTGACAGGGCACCAGCCTGTCGTTGTGTTTGAGCCTGGCAGATCCGCGCGATGTCGTTCGACAATCCAGCACCATCCCCATCGTTCGACGCAGCATCCGCAGTGATCGCTTCGCGGGAGCTGTTTCGTGTCTGGTGCGAGGTCGCCGACAGTTCGCCTTTGCCCATCTGGCTCGCCGCCGCAGACGGTTCTCCGCAATACTTCAATTCCGCCTGGCGCGCGGCCACGAGTACGGCGACAACGGGCGAGCTTTCCGCTCCCACGATCCACCCCGACGACGTTGCCGCGCTGCTGCGTGTCTGCCGACAGTTCGGCCTCATCCAGCAGCCGCTGCACATCGAGTTCCGTCTGCGTTGGTTCGATGGCGAGTACCGCTGGCAGTCGGCCACCGGCGTGCCCCTGTTGACGGAACGCGGCACCGTGGCGGGTCTGTTCGTGACCTGCATCGACATTCAGCAGCGAGTCCTGGACAAACACGGGCTGTCTCGCAGTGACGAACTGCTGCGTCAGGCGGGCCAGATCGCGAAGATCGGCGGTTGGGAAGTGGACCTCGCCACGATGACGCCGATCTGGTCCGACGAGGTCTGCCGGATTCACGAGGTCGAGCCGGGACATCAGCCGACGCTCGACGAGGCCATCTCGTATTACCACCCCGACGCGCGGCCGGTCATTGCCGCCGCCGTCGAGCAGGGGATGGCCGACGGTTCGCCGTGGGATCTGGAGCTGCCCTTCATCACGGCGCGCGGTCGATCGATCTGGATCCGGGCGATGGGACGTGCCGAGTCGATTGATGGAACCTGTCGGCGTTTGTGCGGAACGTTTCAGGACATCACCGAACGCAAGCTGGCCGAGCTGGCCCTGCGCGCGAGTGAGGATCGCTACCGCTCGTTGATCGAATACGGCAGCGACATCGTCTTCACCCTGACTCCCGAGGGAATCTTTACCTACGTCTCGCCAAATTGCGAACGCTTCGTCGGACGCACGCAGGTTGAGATGACCGGTCAGCCGTTTGTTCCCTGGGTCCATCCCGACGATGTGGCCGCCTGTTTCGAGTTCATCGAATTCCTGCTGGCCGGGGGCGAACAACGCGAATTGGAGTACCGCGTCCTCCACAAGAATGGAACCTACCGCTGGCATGCCTGCACCGGTTCCAAGCTCCCCACAGGACCAGACGGTCGTGTGATGCTGATCGGTGCCGCTCGCGATATCACCGAACGGCGACAGGCTCAGGATGCGCTGCAAGCCAGCCGTGAACTGTTTCAAATCGTGACGGACTCCGTGGAAGACATCATCAGCGTCGCGACCCCCGACCGTTGTTCGATCTTCCTCAGCCCGTCGATCTTCCGCATCACGGGTTACTCCCCCGAAGAACTCTTCACCACCGACTTCGCCACGCGGGTTCATCCCGACGATCTGTCGCTGGTTGAGGCGGCACGCGAACAGAACCTGCGCGGCGAGCAGACCCGCATCGAATGGCGGTCGCGTCATCACGATGGGCATTACCTCTGGATGGAGACCTCCGCCAATCCCGTTCGTGGAGCCAGCGGCAATGTCACGCTGATTGTCTGCTGCTCGCGCAACATCACCGCACGCAAGCGACTGGACGACGAGTTCCGTCGGTTCACGTCGGAGCTGGAAGTGTCGCGGGGTCGGATTGAACAACAGTCCGCCGCACTCCGTGCGGCTCAGGAGCAGGCCGATCTGGCCAACCGGGCCAAGAGCGAGTTCCTGGCCAACATGAGCCACGAGATTCGCACGCCGATGACCGCCATCCTGGGCTTTGCCGATCTGCTGCTGACCGAAGAGCATTGGAGCCGCTCGCCCGACGAACGAACCGGGGCACTCGACGCCATCCGCCGCAACGGCGAACACCTGCTGAAAATCATCAACGACATCCTCGATCTGTCAAAGATCGAAGCGGGACGCATGACCTTGGAAACGGTCCCCACTTCGGTGAGGAGCCTCGTCGCCGATGTCATCTCCACATTCCAATTCCGTGCCAGCGAGAAGGGGCTTGCACTCACAGCCGACTGCGCCCGCGACATCCCCGAGATCGTCGGGACCGATCCCACGCGACTGCGACAGATTCTGATGAACCTCGTCGGCAACGCCATCAAGTTCACCGAGACCGGTGGCGTCCGCATCTCGATCCGGCATCAGGCGGGCGACCGGGCCAAGCCGAAGTTGCAGTTTGAAGTCACCGACTCCGGAGTCGGCATCGCGTCCGAGCACCTGCCGCGCCTGTTCCAGCCGTTCACGCAGGCCGATGCCTCGACGACGCGCCGCTATGGCGGAACCGGGCTGGGACTCACGATCAGCAAGCGCATGACCGAGATGCTGGAGGGCGAGCTGACGGTCAGCAGCCAGCCCGGCCAAGGCAGTTCGTTCGTGGCGACGATCGCCTACAAACGTGCCCTCGCGCCGCAGTCGGCCTCCTACGATAAGCCCGCGCTCCCGCAATCAACCGTCGTGCCGAACCAGCACGTCTATCCGAGCCTCGACGGCTGTCACGTGCTGCTGGCCGAAGACGGTCTCGACAATCAACGGCTGATCTCGTACCTGCTGCGGAAGGCCGGAGCCGTCGTGCAGATGGTCGATAACGGCCAGGCCGCGGTCGAAGCCGTGGCCACCGCTCGCGAGGGCGGCCCGCCCATCGACGTGGTCCTCATGGACATGCAGATGCCCATTCTCGATGGCTACTCCGCCACGCAGGCGATTCGCCAGGCCGGAGACACGCGGCCGATCATCGCCCTCACCGCCAACACGATGTCGGGCGACCGGCAGCTCTGCCTCGATGCCGGTTGCGACGACTACCTCGGCAAGCCCATCGACCGGGCACTCCTGATCGACATGGTCGCCCGCTGGCACAAGC
>JAYUFF010000295.1:0-2296 GCA_043738825.1 Schlesneria sp. | reverse complement strand
ACGGCCACGTCGAAGCTCCGTGACCGTGGCACCCAATAACCGTGGCACCCAATCTCCCAGATTCAACAAGGCGATGACCCTGCCCGATGGATGCGGTGACTTGACCAGAGAACCGTTTCTCTGGACGCTGCTCTCCCAAACAGTTCCCTCGCACACCCTGGAGCAACCCATGATCCGCTGCCTGACGCTGGCTGTCCTCGTTTCGCTGTCTCTCCACGTTGTTGCGGCCGACAAACCGCAGGCCGCTCCGGCCGAGATCGGCACCATGAAGAGTCTGTTCAATGGCAAAGACCTGACGGGCTGGGATGGCGATCCTGAACTCTGGTCGGTCAAGGACGGAGTGATCCACGGAGAGACCACCGAGGAACACAAGGCTCCAGGAAATACGTTCATCATCTGGAAGGATGGCACGACGAAGGATTTTGAGTTGCGGTTGTCGTTCCGCTGCAACGCGACGAACAACTCGGGCATTCAGTATCGCTCGAAGCACATCACGGACGGCAATCCGAAAAACAAGTGGATCGTGCGCGGCTATCAGCACGAACTTCGCAACGAGAACAAGCTGCCGAACGTCTCCGGCTTCATCTACGACGAAGGGGGCAAGCGAGGTCGCATCTGTCTGGCCGGCGAACAGGCCACGTGGGAGGGAGGCAAGAAAAATGTCACGGGGTCTCTGATCGACGCCGAGGCGTTTTCAAAGCTGTTCAAACTGGATGACTGGAACGACGTGGTGATCGTCGCGCAGGGGAATCACATCCAGCACTATCTGAACAACACGCTGATCCTCGACTTCACGGACAAGGATCCCGAGCTGGCTCTGACCGAGGGGATCCTCGCGCTTCAGCTTCACGCGGGACCGCCGATGTGGGCCGAATTCAAGAACATCCGCATCAAGCAGATTCCGTAGAGCGCGAGAGTGGGATGTGACAGGATTGTGGGGAGCCCCGCTCTTCCGCTCGCCAATGGTCTGCAACCTTCTTCGCGCCGGGGTGTTCCGGCTCGGCCGGCCGCGTTAATTCTCGATGCCGAGAAGTTTCGACAATTTACGCAGCGCGAGTTGTCAATAATGATTCGCCCGGTAGAATCCCGGTGCAATGCGTTCGGTTGGGTCTGTCCAAGGCGGCGGCCATGAAAGTGTCGGTTGAACAAAGTGACGACCAGTTTCTCCAGCAGCTTCATCAGGCGGGCGGAGGCACGGTTCAGCAATTGTGTGAAGCGGCGGGGGTCACGGCCACGGCGGTTCGCCAGCGGCTGAGTCGGCTCCAGCACTTGGGGCTGATCGAGCGGGAGACGGTTCGGGCCGGACGGGGTCGGCCGCATCATGCTTATCGCGTGACGGATGCCGGGCAGCAGCAATTGGGTGACAACTACACGGAACTGGCCCTGCTCTTGTGGGACGAGTTGCACGGCATCGAAGAAACAGCCGTCCGTGAGCGAGTGACCAATCGGATTCGCGACGCTCTGGTGCAGCGATACGGCTCATCGGTGCGAGGGACTTCGCTGGTCGAGCGGTTTGGGGAACTCAAGGCGAGTCTCGTGAATCACGGGTTTCGGGTCGAGGTGGATGCTCACGGGCAACTCCCCGTGCTGCGCGAAACCAACTGCCCGTATCACGAGTTGGCTCAGCGAGACTCTTCGATTTGCGAGTTGGAACAGCAGGTGTTTGAACAGGTGTTGGGGACGCCGCTCAAGCTGGCGTCGTGCTGTCGGGACGGACATTCCTGTTGTGAGTTTCACCCGGCATGAATGGACAGAGAGTCAAGACAAGACCCCTCACCCTAACCCTCTCCCCACAAGGCTGGGGCGAGGGGACAAGAGTCGGATGAATCGCGTCGAGGATGCTGGTAAAGTCAGGTTCCGGTCGCGTTGACGCGAAGAACCAATCGAACACGAGATGGATGGAAAACACATGACGACTCCCTGGATCGAAGGCCGATTTGAAGAAAACGTCATCACCACGTCGCTCGAACAGGCGATGAACTGGGCTCGGCAATCGAGTATCTGGCCGATGACATTCGGTTTGGCGTGCTGTGCGATTGAGATGATGGCTGCGGGTGCCAGCCGCTTCGACATGGACCGCTTCGGGGCAGGGGCCTTCCGCGCGACGCCGCGTCAGGCTGACCTGATGATCGTGGCGGGAACCGTCACCTACAAGATGGCCAGCCGTGTGCGACGCCTCTGGGAGCAGATGCCCGATCCGAAGTATGTCATCGCGATGGGGGCCTGCACCGTCGGCGGTGGGCCGTACTTCAAGTATGGCTACCACGTCGTGAAGGGCGTCGATTTGGTGGTGCCG
>JAYUFF010000294.1:0-2296 GCA_043738825.1 Schlesneria sp. | reverse complement strand
CCCGGCCGCTTCGCCTCGATGTAGCCCAGAAAATCTTCGGCGGTGACGATCTTCTGGTCATCGATTCCGACAATCAGATCGGCGACGGTGCGGTCTTCACGCATGACCGTGAACGGGCCGCGACGTTGCTTGATCAGCTTGGGGCCTCGCAGACCGGCCTTGTCCGCAGGCCCGCCGGGACGAACTTCGGCGACGAGCAAACCCTTCTCGGTCTGATACACCTTGTCGATGCCACTCTCGGGGCGGATCACGCGGCCATGCTTCAGCAGTTGCGGGACGACTCGCGACACCATGCTGACCGGGATCGCAAACCCCACTCCCGAGCTTTGTCCCGAGGTCGTGGCGATGGCCGTGTTGATGCCGATCAGCCGGCCATGAGCATCCAGCAGCGGACCACCCGAACTGCCGGGATTGATCGCCGCGTCGATCTGAATGATCGACTTGATCTTCCAGTTGCCGTGAATCGCCAGCGAGCGGTTGAGGCTGGAGATGATCCCCGTTGTGAGCGTCCGTTCCAAACCAAACGGGTTGCCGAGCGCGAAGACTCTCATTCCGACTTTGAGCGTCCGCGAGTCGCCCAGCGTGACGGGATGCAGTTCCTCGACCGGAGCCTCAATTTGAATGACGGCCACGTCGTTGAGCGGATCGGCTCCGATGACCGTGGCGTCGTAGGTCTTGCCGTTGTACAGCGCGACCGCGATTTCCTTGGCGTCCGCCACGACGTGATGATTCGTCAGGATGTGGCCCTCCGTGTCGAGGATCGAACCCGACCCCGAGCCTTCCGATCTTTCCACGAGCAGCAGCCGATCCGTCTTCACCGACTTGGCCGTGATGTTCACGACACCGCGATTCACCGCCTCGTAGACGGCGACGTTGACCGACTCTTCCAGCGTCAAGCCTTCGGGATCGAACGACCGCATGACGATCGGCCGCACCTTTTCAACGGGCGTGACCACACGGTTGTTGGCCGCTCGCTCCTGAGCCTCAGCAAACGATCCGCCGGATGACGTGAGCAGCCAGACGGTGAGCAGGCTTCCCAGCACCGCCGAACAAAAACAGCCCAGAAAGAGTCGCATGATGTCCCTCGCGCAGTCAGCTCTCAAAGACAACGACCAACGTCGAGCAGACGCCAACTCGGCACGAGTGAACCGCGCTGCGAGCGTGTCGCCCTCTGCGAACCATTCCTCGCGCGCCACCCACTGCGGCGAACTGCCGATCGCCCGACGTTGTGCGGAGGTATAGGCTCTTTCCGTAACAGGCTCAAGACCGCACCGACTGCCAGTTGTATCCGCCGGTTGGTGGTACTCATGCTTGTCCCCTCGCCCTGGTCTTGGAGGGGCGAGGGGACAGCAGATGGCAAGGCACTCGTCGAATCAGTTCTTCGCGATACTCGGCTCGGCGCTGATGCAGTAGAGGGTGGTGCTGGATCGCAGGAAAATTTCACCGTCGCTGATCGCCGGGGTCGAGTTGAAAATGCTGTCGTCGGACACGGAGGAAACCCGGTTCACGGCGAGCAGCTTGTACTCGGCACCCAACTCGACGACGTAGACATCACCCGAACGACCGACCCAGTACATGCGACCGTGCGCGGCGACGGGCGAGGCGTAATCTTGGCCGCCGCCTCCACCACCGAACCCGCCACCGCCGAATCCGCCCCCCTGGCCGGGACGACGGCCTCCCGGCGGACGCTCACCGGCGGGCGGAGCGCCCTCGGCGATGGTGCCCTCACCCTTCAGCCGTGCCTGATAAACGCGCTGGCCCGTCTTCGCGTCGATGCAGTTGGCGACCTTGTCACTGATCCAATACAGCCGTCCCTCGTGATAGACCGGCGTGCAGATGCGGCCTTTGTCTCGTCCCGACCAGACGACGTGAGACTTCGTGACATCGTCAGTCCCTCCCGCCTTGACCGCGACCGAACCACCGCTGCGTCCTTCGATCGAATAGATGATGCCATCGTGAGCGATCGCGCTGGAGCACATCGACTCGGTGTCGGCTGCCGTGCAGTACCAGCGCAGCTTGCCGGTGTCGGGATTGAGGCCCCAGATTTCGTAAGGGACGGAAATCACGAGATCGGTGCGACCCTCGGGCAGATCGACGAGGATCGGCGTGCCCCACGTGCTGGCCAGATTGTCGGCCGGCTGCTTCCACACTTCCTTGCCCGTCTGTTTGTCGAGCGCCACGAGCGCCCGGTCTTCAATGGACGCGGTCACGATGACGAGGTTCTTGTGCAGAATGGGACTCGACGCCGTTCCCCAGCCGCGCGGGTCCGAGTCCTTGCCGACCTTGGTCTGCCACA
>JAYUFF010000293.1:0-2297 GCA_043738825.1 Schlesneria sp. | reverse complement strand
CGCCGCCCGGCTCACCAAGAATGCCTCATCGATGACCACGTGAGGTAGAACAACACTGGACGCGCCACTGTTCCAACAGGGTTGACGGAGGAAGCCAGAGCAGCCCGGCTCCGTCACTTCTTGTCCTGGTGGTCAACAAAACAGCGCCGAGCCACCCAGCCACAGAGATTACCGAAACCTTTTCTGGCGGTGACGGTTCACCTTATCCCGTGGCGTCATTCGCGACAGTCGCTCTCCCAGCATAATTGACATGATTCCCAGCCGTCTCCCTGAAAAAAAACTTCAGGTTTTTTCCCGAGACGACAAGAAACCCAGTTGAGACGCCGAGTTGTTTCGCGTTTCTGACCTCAACCGAAGCCGCTCGTCGCGACTTCTCTTGTTTGTTGGCCCAGTTCTCGTGCTCAAGGAATTGCAGATGAAAAAGTCTCTCGGAACGGCGATCTTCGCACTGATCGTGACTCTTGCCATGTCGCCCATGATTTCGGTGGCTGCGGACACCGGAGGAGGAGCTAATGGTGGCAAGCCACCCAAGCCACAGTTGGCAACAAAACTGGTGGACGGAGCGGGTGGAACGGTCGGCCATGCTGGCTATGGCTCCAAGACGAACAAGGACGGCAAGACATTCAGCAAGCTCGGCGTGAAGCTCGAACATCTGACTCTCGCGGTGGACACCAAGCTCACCGTCCGCGTGAACGACGCGATCGTGGGTTCAGCGACGGTGAAGGCCGGCCCCAAAGGCGGTGCGTGCGCCGAATTGGTCCTCGATTCGGCCAAGGGTGACATCGTTCCGACAGTCTCAGATGGATCTTCCATCGCGGTTCAGCTCGCGGACGGCATATCCGTCGCATCTGGCACGTTCCACAAGCCGCCGAAGCAATGATGCCAATCATCGCGTTTGATCGAACGCAACCCCGTCCATCGAGGCGGGGTTCATTTTCTCAGGGGCTTTCACTCGGCTTCCGACTCCAGCCGCTGCTTGCAATCCAGCAGCACCAGACGTTGTGCTTCGCTGACTTCGGGGGACTTCAGGTCGAGCTGGCTGATCTCGTGGGCGAGGATCACGGCGACCAGTGAGCGGCAGACCCATTTCTTATCGGCGGGGAGGACATACCACGGAGCCTGCTTGGTGCTCGTCTCGCGCAGCATGGTCTCGAAGGCCGACATGTAGTCGTCCCAGTGGGCGCGTTCGTCCAAGTCGGCGGCCTCAAACTTCCAGTTCTTCGTTGGATCGTCGATACGAGCCAGCAGCCGCTGCTTCTGTTCCTCCTTCGAGACGTGCAGGAAGAACTTCACGACGCGAGTGCCGTTGCGAGTCAGATGCTGCTCGAACTCGTTGATGCTTTCGTAGCGGGCCTTCCAGAATTTCTTTTTGCCGGGATTGGCGTCCGGGATGCGCTGGTTGGCGATGAACTCGGGATGGACCTTCACCGCCAGCACCTCTTCGTAGTACGAGCGGTTGAAGATGCCGATGCGGCCCCGTTCGGGAAGGGCCTTCGAGCACCGCCACAAGAAGTCGTGATCGAGTTCCTCCAGCGAGGGCCGTTTGAAACTGACGACCTGCACGCCTTGAGGGTTCACGCCCGACATGACGTGCTTGATCGTGCCGTCCTTCCCCGCCGCGTCCATCGCCTGAAAGATGCACAAGACCGACCAGGTGTCGTCCGCGTACAGCAACTCCTGAGCGGCAGCCAACTCCTCGACGTTCTTGGCGAGGAACTCGGCCGCCACCCGACGCCGCTCCTCCTCCGGCAGCGAATCGTCCCCCTCCCAGTCGGTGCTGTAGTCCTTCAGCTTGATCTTCTTTTCCGGCGAGACACGGAACATGTCGATGATCTGATTCACGGTCAGCATGGCAAAGGACTCTCTCTCAAGAAGTCGGAGTGTGCGAGACACCAAACTTCTCGCGCATCGACCGGGCGAAGTCAACCGAAACATTTTTCGACCATCGGCGGAACAGAACTATACTTCGCGCGGCCATGAATGAGTTTAGCCCCAACGCCAGCGGCGTGGGAGCGAATGCGGGCGAACCGCCACGGCTCTTCCCCGTTTCAACGTAGGGTGGGACAAGCTCGCTTCGAGCGCCGGCCCACCATCAGGAAACATCGAGAATCGCTGGTGGGCCGGCGCGGCGAAGCGCCGCGGGTCCCACCCTACATTTTGTGCAACGTCAAACTGGACGGAGCCGTGGGCGAACCGCAGCGCCATCGCCTTTTTCAAATGGGGGTGCCACGGTCACGGAGCTTCGACGTGGCCGTGCAAGGACGTGAAGACTGATCCCGATTCTCACGGCCACGTCG
>JAYUFF010000292.1:0-2303 GCA_043738825.1 Schlesneria sp. | reverse complement strand
ACTGCGTTTTCGGCCAACATTGGCCAGCCATCTTGGGATATCTCACGGTTTTGCATGTAAAGATAAGCTCCCACAACTCAGCAGCACTACACTAGTGCTTCGTCACACCCAAAAATTGGGGTTGTTGTCGTAGCCACGTTCGCCAGAACGTGGGCGAGTCCCTGGATTGACCCCACGCTCTGGCGAGTGTGGCTACCCCAGGATCAAGCTGTGACCAAAGCATGAGCAGCCTGACGTGAGACGTTTTCGTTGAACCGCGTGAGGTATAACCCTCGTGTACTCACGATTCGGCCCACTCGTCGCTCATCCCTCCGCAAACGCGGCTCGAAATGCGGCTGAGTTGTTGACGTAGTGCTTGTAGGTCGCGGCCAGTCGCTCCTGCTGAGCTTCGCTCAACTCCTTGAGCTGTCGCGCGGGGCAGCCGGCCCACAGCGTGTGTGGCGGAACGTGAGTCCCCTCCATCACAACCGCCCCGGCGGCGATGAGTGCTCCCTCGCCGATGACACAGCGGCTGAGAACAGTCGCCGCGATGCCGATCAGTGCGCCGTCGCCCACGACGGACCCATGCACAATCGCCCGGTGACCGAGTGTGACTCGATTGCCGAGGATGCACGGATGACCGAAATCGACGTGCAGGATCGAGCCGTCCTGCACGTTCGTTTCCTCACCGACTTCGATCCACTCGAAGTCGCCGCGCAGGACGCAACCGTACCAGATCGAGCTGCGGGCTTTCAGTCGCACTCGCCCCAACACGATCGCGTTGGGAGCGACCCACGCGGTCGAGTCGATCTCGGGGCGAGTGTTGATCGCCCGCCAGTCCCAATGCACTTCCGGATACGGCACGATCGGCTCGGGCGCGAGTGACTCGTCGAGCAGCGACCAGTTTCGCAGAATGTCGTCGCGTGAGTTTGCCGCACCGTCCGCCATCGGCCACTTTCCTTTCGCCTCAGGTCCGCTCGAATCGTCAGAAAGTGTCAGCGATCGGACGGCTTCATCTCGGGAGGCAGCGTCCACTCCAACAGTTCTGCGGTCGTGGTCTTGTTCTCTCCGGCGCGCCGGTACTGGATGCGAATCTTGTCGCCCGGTTGCCGTTCTCCGATCTTCTCGACCAGTGCTTTGAAGTCGGGAATTGGCACGTCGTCGAATTCGAGAATGATGTCGTTTGGTTGCAACCCGGCTCGCCCCGCCGCCGAATCTGCGACCACATCTTTGATTCGGAAGACTTCATCACCCAGCTCAGGCATCGGCTGGACTCCCAGGCAGGCTGGACCTCGTTCGACGATGGCGAGACCGAACTCGTCCTTCAAGCCTTGCAGCGCGGCGGGTGATATTTTGGCTCCCCGAATGAAGTAGACTCCCGTCCGCAGTCGAAACTGGTTGGGCGATCGAAAGTCTTCGATTCGTCGCAGGTACTTCAGGCCCTCGTCGCCTCCCCTCCATTTCTGATTGATCATGACCGCATGAATCGGAGGTGGAACGGCGTCCTCCGTGGTGACTTCCTTGGATTCGAATTGCACCAAGCCGCCGAGTTTGCGAAACGACGCCAACGCGCGGCGATGCCGAACTTCCGCGACGGCTTCGATGGCGGCCTCAGCCCGCGACGCCGCCAAGATGTTGTCGCTTTGAACGAGTGCCTCGTACGTGGTCTCGACTGCTTCGTAGGTCTCTTCGTCACCGTCGCGATGAAGTTGGCGCAGCAACTCGAAGGCGCGAACCGAGGCCTCCGCGCTGCCGGTTTGAGCCAACGTCGCCAACGGCGCGACAACCGTCACTCGGCGAGCAACCAGTCGGCGGGCCGCCGCTTCGCGCACGCGAAACTCGGCATGTTCGAGAGCCTTCAAATCGGCCGACAACGTTTTTTGATCGTCGTCCGCCGTGGCCACTGGCGAGTTGCGAGACACCGGTTCCGTCGGCTCCAGCAGCCACAGACCGCTCAATACGATCATCAATTTCCCACACATCGGACTGTCCTCCCGTGGCAATCTGTGCTCGCGTGTTGATCTGCGGGCGAAGGCCGTTTCGCCTGGCGGCTCATCGTCTCAGAAAGCCAAACACACGGCTACGTCGAAAAGGACATGGTTCAAGTCGAGGCCGGGGTTCAGGTCGAGGTCGGGCGAGTGTCAAGAGTAGAACGATCCCGGCCACACCAACCCGAAGCGTGAGCAAGAGACGGGTGCCGTCGTGAATTGGTGATCGTCTTTTCATGTCCCCTCTCCCGCCCGACTGTGGGGGGAGAGAGGGTTAGTGCTTCGTCACAGTTAAGAATGGGGGTTGTTGTCGTAGCCACGTTCGCCAGAACGTGG
>JAYUFF010000291.1:0-16284 GCA_043738825.1 Schlesneria sp. | reverse complement strand
AGCTCACACTTCTGCTGCCGCGCCTCGTCGAGAAAGAACTCGTACTCCGCCGCCTGCTCTTGGTAGTACGGCTCCAGCAACTTGACGAGTTGCTTCTCGTCCAGCTTCGGCGCGTCGGCCGCTTGGCCGAGCATCGCGATCATCAAAACCAACGGTGAGACAAATTGAAGGGCGGCCAACACGGTGTGAATCTCCTTTGCGTTTACTGTTTATTTACCAGCAGCCTCGCCCCCACCGAGCTTGCCTCGGTGGAGCGCATGATTGGCCCGGCTAGTTGCCAATCATGCGCTCCACCGACACAAGGTCGGCGGGGGCGGAGAGCGTGAAATTATTGAACGGCTAGATCGCTCCCAAGTCGTATTCTCCAAACGTGCCAACGTAGTACCCAAGCCGAAAGACACGCTTCATGCCAAGCGCAAATGCCAAGTTGTTGAGATACGACAAGGCGACCGTCTCCGGCGACTCGTCGATCTTGCAACGCAGGGCGAGATGAATGTGATCGGGCAGAATGGCCGCTCGCGACAGGCCGTGACTCTTCGCAACGCTGACCTTCACGATCATGTCGTGCAGGATTTGCAGCGGCTCATCGTGGATCTCGCGGTAGCGGCCATCATTCACAAAGACCACATGCAGGTTGTACCAATAGATCGCGTGACTGGTATGGCTCGGCTGCGCCAGGTCCACGTCCGAGTTGTGAATCTGATGTCGCTGCAATTTCTCGGTGACCCGTCCGTCAGCCGAAGGGTGATGTTCCAACTGCCCCTTCAAGTAGCCATCAATGGTTGCGCGATTTGCCGACCCCACACTGCGGATTGAGTAGTTGCGTTGAAACGCCGTTGGAGCCGTCGCCCTGACGAGGTGTTGCAGCCGCCCCTTCAACCGCTGAGCGATAAACTGTGGAGCGACATCCGGTCGAGTGCTCACCAAAAACTGGCTGACCAACTTGTCGCCAAACTCATGCTGAAGAATGCGAATCCCGTCCCCTTCGGCCGCCGCCTGCAACGGCTCCAACCAAGCCGCGTCCTGCGGAGCCGCATGCCAAAACAAACTGTACGACCAGTTGAGTTGGTACGCCGGCTCGCGGCAGTTGTCAGCGGTGTAGATCGGATCGGGCATGAGAAGTTCACTGCTCGGTGTTGTGTTTGCTCAATTCGTCCCGCCACCACCGAGCTTGTCTCGGTGGAGCGGTGATTGACAACTCGCCGAGCCAATCATGCGCTCCACCGACACAAGGTCGGCGGGGGCGGCTTTTTCTTTGGGTGTCGTTTCTAGTTTCCAATCACCGCTCCACCGACGCGAGGTCGGTGGGGGCGAGCGGATTTTTAATTCTCACGTTGATTACGTCACTTGGTCTTCGCCTTCATTTCGGTCTTCGGATTCCGAGCGTCGGGCTTCACGCCCGAGCCGGGCTTGCCGCTGCGCGATAAGACCTCGTAGTACTTCTCGACCAGTTCCTGATACTTCGGCGGAGTCGCGTCGTCCGTGACATTGCCGAGGTCGCCGAGGATCAGGGTTTGAATGCGCTCTTGAATGTCTTCCTGCAAATGGACGAGCGCAGTGTTGTAAGTTGCCGGGGCGGCGTAGTGGCCATCCACCAGGCTCCAGTCCAAAACCCGGCGCGTCCGGTTCAGGTCGAGGCTAAAGCCGGCCTGCTTCATTTCTTGTTCGAGGGCTTCACGGGGCTCCCGACTCACACCGAGCTTGTCGAGTTGGTCCAACAGCTCACGCGCCTCACGGTGCCACGCGGCGACCTGCGATGGAGTTTCGAGCTTCTCCAATTGCTCGCGCAAATCGGCCAGTTGAGCTTCGGTCTTGCGCAACTCCTCGGCCTGCGGAGCCACGATCACGCGATAGGCCGCGTCCAAACGTTGAGCCATGATTTCCAACCGCTCGGCCACGTCGAGGCTCGACAGCTTCGCATCGTCATCCTGTTTCGAGCGGATCATGTTCGAGACCTGACTCATCTCACCGACGATCTTGTTGATGTCGATCTCCTTCATCACCGCTTGAATCTTCGCGACCGCGTCCTTGTCGGCCGGATCGGTCGATTTGGCGATCTCGTTGAGCACGTCCTGCAACGTCTTGCCCGATTCGGCCAGCTTGTCGGCCCGATCGGCAACCAGTTCGCGAAGCTGCTCGGCCGTGAGACCCGCTCCATCCCCGTTGCGGTTCGTGTCGTTCTTTCGATCCTTGTCCGAGCCGCCTCCCGAACCGTCGCGCTGCTTGTCGTTCGCCTTGTCTCCACCGGAGCCGTCTTGATCCTCCCCCGGCTTGTCCTCGCCCTGTTTGTCCTTCGCCGAACCGACCCCGCCCGGCTTTGGCTCATCGCCGTTCTTCGTTTCGTCTTTGTCTTCGCCAGCGCCACCGTTCGGCTTGTCGCTCGGTTCCTTGCCCGATCCGCCGTCCGGCTTCGACTGGTCTTCTTCCTGTTGGTTCTTGGTTCTTGGTTCTTGGTTCTTTTCTGGATTCTTCCTGCCACCACCTTGTTGCCCCTCGCTCCCCTTCATCTTCCTGTCGGGATCGGTCATCGGCTTGGCCTGCGATTTCGGATCGACCTTCCCCTTCCCCGAAGCCTGCGTCGGATTCAGCGCTCCCTGAAACTTCTCGGCGAACTCCTTCTCGGCCTTCGCGAGTTGAGCGGCCAACTGCCGCGCCTCGGCGATCCGCTGCGGAGTCTCCTCCTTGAGCAACGCCTCCAATTGCTTGGCGATCTCCTTGAACATCTCCGCCGTCTGCTGAGCCTCCGCCCGCGCGGCCTTTGAGTCCCCCTTGTCGAGCGACGTGGACGCCGACTCCGCCACCTTGGCCGCCTCCGTGATCCGCGTCTTCGACAACTCCGAAGCCTTCTTCAGCTTGCCCAAGATCCGCTCGATGTCCCGCGCTTCGAGCGACACATCAAGCTGCTTGTCCCGCAACTCCGCGCGAGTCGGCTTCGCGGCCTTGGCCGCTTCGACAGCATCCGGCTTCGCATTGTCCTGAGCCGGAGCAGTGCCAACTTGAGCGAACGCCAGCGCGAACACGGCGAACATGTTTCGAGAAATTGTCTTCATAAGTTTGTTCTCCCCTTCGCCCCGAAGGGGCACCGGAAACCAGCCCAGGGCAAGCTCGCGATCGCGAGCGCCGCCCTGGGACTCCCGTCAACATTCGATGTGCCCTGAAGGGGCACTGGAAATCAGCCCAGGGCAAGCGAGCGATGGCGAGCGCCGCCCTGGGTCAGTCATCGAAATCCCGCGTGCCCTGAAGGGGCACAGATTTCGCCATGTGTGATCACCACATCCCCGTGCCCTTTCAGGGCACACCAATTCTCCCGTCCGTTCCTAGGGCGGCGCTCTCTTCGATCGCTTGCCCTAGGCTGGTTTCCAATGCCCCTTCGGGGCAAACCACTAGGTTTCTGTCTTCTGCCTTTTCGCAGTGTCTGCCTCTGACTTCTGTTGCTCTGACTTCTGCAGTTCTGACTTCTGCTGCTCTGACTGCTCTTCCTTTGGTTCTTGGCTCTTGGTTCTTGGTTCTTCCTTTTCTTCTTCCAGCCCGCTCGCAACAGCCGCTTCCTGACTGACCAACTCCTGCAACCGGCGGATTAACTCGCGCGCCTCTTCCTTGTCGGTCTTCGGGCGGCGCAACTTTTGAGCCTGCATTCGGTCGAACTGCCGCAGGGCCGCGAGCTTGGCGGCGTCGGGATTTTTGAGGATGAACTCGCGCGTCCGGTCGCGTTGTTCGATCAGGGCCTTGAGCGCGTCCTTCATTTGGAGTGTCGCGTTCTCCCACTTGCCGACCGACAACGAATCGACCGCCGCGAGCATGGCCGTTTCCGCCTGATAGAACAGTTCCGTGTCGTCGAAGCCGCGCGCCTCCAAACCGAGCGCGAGTTCCCGGACGTGCTGAGCCAACTCCTTTTCAAACGTCATCAGTTGATCGAGCGACGTGGCGTCCGGCTTGCGCCCGGCGACCGCTCGCTTTTCGATCTGCATCGTCCGGTTGAGCGCGAAGCGTTGCTTCTGGATCAATTCTTCGAGCGACTTCAGTCCCGATCCCCCGCCCGCGCCGGGCATCGGGTCGGGGTCGATGATTTGGTACACCCGTTTGAACGGGCGGATGTCGATGAACCGCATGTCGGTCTCGGTTCGCTGCGGCTGGCCGGGGCGGTTGTCTTCCGCGAACGCGAAGTACATCACGCTGTCCTTTTGAGTCAGCTCGAAAAACTCCAGCGGCAACACCTTTTCGAGCGCCGCCTGCGTCGTCGGTGAGACCTGACCGGTCGCCGCCACTTCCTTCGCCGCCGCGACGACCACTTCAAAATCCTGAGCGATCAGCGGGACTTCCTGCTCGTTGTTGACCTGAAACACGACCCCCGCTTTCGACAGCCCGTAGTCGTCTCGCACGCGGACTCGCATCGGCAACTCGGCCAGCGTGTGAACCTCGATCGCGTCGTCAGGCGACTCAAACGAAACCTGCGGCGGCTGATCCTCACGCACGCGGATGCGGTACTTGTTCTGCGGCAGCGATGTCCCGTCCTCGGCCTCCGCCACGATGCTGTAGTTGCGGTCTTCGCTGAGCGTCAGTTCGATGGAGCCAGTGGTCAGAGCTTCAGAGGTCAGAGGGGCAGAGGTCTGACTTCTGCCGTTCTGTCGCTCTTCCGCTCTGACCTCTGACCTCTGACTTCTGACGCTCTGCTGCTCTGACTTCTGACCTCTCCCCAACACCAACGGCACGACCTCCGGCTCATTCTTGTCGTCCTCATCGCGCGGCTGCCTCCTCGGAGCGTGGACCAGCGAGGCCGACTTCACCGGCTTGTCGAACTGAATCGAGAACTTCGCGACCGTCCCCTGCAACACGATCAGATTCGCGTCGAGCGACGTACTCGTGGGCTGCCCGGTGTACGACGGCGGCGTGAGATCAATCTTCACCTCGTCAATCCGCAACGGTCGCCGAATGTCGATCCGATAAACCGCGCTCGTCAACTCGCCCGCAGTGACGCGGTACTCGACCGGCTTCATCAACCGATCCAGCTTGGCAACGAACGAAGCGCGAGGCCGCGAGGTCAAAGTTTCGGAAGTCTGCTCCCCTGACTTCTGACTCCTGCCCCCTGTCCCCTGACTTCTAACTCCTGACTCCTGACCCCTGTCTCCTTCTTCCTCCAGCTTCCGCTCCGTCCACTCCGCCTCCGTCTTCCCAGCCGGTCGAGTCAACAGCGTGACATTCCGATTCGTGCGACCGATCAGCGCGACATCAATCGTCAGGCCGGTCCCTTCATCAACCGTCTGGTCTCCAGGCAGAACCTCAAGCTGTCGATACGGCACATCGCTGAGGACCGCTCGCGAGGTCGCGTTTCGCCATTCCCAATCCACGCTCGAAGCACCCGCCAACACCACTGCTGCCGCGGCAAGTCCACACGCGATCAAGCCCAGTTTCTTGACCGGCACAACATCTTCAATGGTGAGCGGCAAAGCCTGCTGATGAGTCTGCTCGGCCAGGGCCGTGACGAGCGTCGTCGCGACCCCTTCGGACTGAACCTGCTCAAGCGGCATCGTCCCGAACTGCACCGTCGTGCGCACCGACTGACCCAATTGGGGAAACGCCGCCTCGATCTCCGCCGCCGTCGTCGGCTGACTCCACCGTCGCATCGTCCGCCACAACGAGTTCCCCGCGAACAGCCCGACCGCGCCGAGCACCATCACCAACGAGACGACTCGCGCCGAACGATCCAGCTCAAACGAATAGTCCGCAACCGCCAGCACGCCCAGCCCGAGCAACGCCAACAGCAACGTCGTCACGGCCACCTGCCCCAACTCAACGCGCCGCTTCCTGGCCCACACCAAACGAAACCGGTTGAGGAATGCCGTGTCGCGATGGATGGTGCTGCTCATGATTGTCACTCCGACCAGTTGAGGTCATGTGGCCAGTTGATGTCGTTGATGCGGTCAGTTGAGGTCAGTTGGATCAAATGCAATTCGCCCCGAAGGGGCCTCGGAAACCAGCCCAGGGCCAGCGACCGACGGGAGCGCCGCCCTGGGGATCGAGTCGTCAATTGGTTGTGCCCTGAAGGGGCACGGGAAATTCGTCATGAAACCAATTCATGACATTCCTGCCGGACACACTGTGATACATCTCAGTCCCAAACGTACTTCTCATCAAACTCGACCTCATGCCGTCGCAAGAACGCTCGGAATTCATCTTGAAATGATTGCTTCGCATGATGCTCCGCTTGCTTGGCGATGTACTCTTCAACCGACTTCACGTTCGACTGGCTGACGCTGAATGCTCCGAAGCCTGCCTGCCAATAAAACAACGAGTGTTCTGGACCTTGCTCCTTCATCCACTTTGAGGTGCCTCGTTTCAGCTCCATGACAACGTCCGACAAGGCTTTCGTTCGATGCAGGTTAAACAAGATGTGAATGTGGTCCTCGACCGAGTTCATCAGCAATGCGGGCGAATCGAGATTGCGCAGAATTCCTCCGGCGTAGCTGTGAAGTTCCTCACGAACCGTGCCTGCAATCAACGGGCAGCGGTCTTTGGTGCTGAAGACCAAGTGCAACAGGTTTTTGGCGAGAGATTGCGACATGTTGGGTGCTCTTCACAAACGACATTCGATTTTGGTTGCCACACGCGGTTCGCCCCGAAGGGGCCTCGGAAACCAGCCCAGGGCCAGCGAACGGAATGAGCGCCGCCCTGGGTCAGGCGTTTTCAAATTGTTGTGCCCTGAAGGGGCACGGGTATTCGGCAATCAAACCAACGCCTGTCGTCAAGGCGAGGTTTCATCATGGCGAATCCCATTCGTCATTGTTGTTCGGCGCTCCCGTGCCCTTTCAGGGCACTCCTGATGAATCCCATTCTGACCCAGGGCGGCGCTCGCATTCGCTCGCTGGCCCTGGGCTGGTTTCCAGTGCCCCGTTGGGGCAAAACACTCCTTCAAATCTTTCAAATCTTTGCCTCACGCGGTCGTGCGATTCCCCACGAAGCCTTCCAACAACAAAACGGCCAACAGCACGCAGCCGACCCAGTGCCAGAGTTCGTCTGGCTGCAACTCGACGTTCCCCAAGCCTGCCGTTTGAGCGACCGTCGTTCCGTCTTCCTCGACGAACTTTACGGCGAACCGGTCCTCGAACTCTTGTCGAGTGCAGCGATCCGTGTCGGACTCGCGCGGACTGGTGTTGATGATCTCGGCAAACCGCTCGAACTGATCGACGCCGGGAAAAAGTGCTTCAGAGGTCACCGTGGCAGAGGTCCAAGTTTCAGAAGTCAGCGGTCTGCTGGTCTGATCTCCGCCGCTCTGACCTCTGACTTCTGCCCCCTGCCCCCTGCCCGCATCGACCAGCCTCGTCCGCACTCGCCCGCCCGCTGTCAGGCCGACCTCATAACCCAACAACTGATGCACGGTCGGCAGGAACAGGCGGCTGCGGCACCAATCGCTCCAGTCGCGACCGCACGAGGTCGAGACCCACAACATCGTCCCTTCACCAACGCGGCGTTCGACGATGGCGGGATCATCCGTGTTGAACCGGGCCAACACGGTCGCGTCGGCCGACGGAGTCAGCTTCGTGTACGCGGCGAAGATCAACCGCCGCAAGTCGCCGTGTTGCGGGTCGCTGAGCGGTTCAAAGATGGGATGCTTCTCGTCCCATTGAGTCAGCCGCCACGGCAAGTCGTTCGTGATTTTCGTCTCGCCGATCTCGCCCACGGTCAGTCCCGCTTCGGTCAGCGTCGAGCAACTCTTGGCCGACACGCGATCGCCGGTGAAGACCAACAGTCCGCCTCCACCCCGCACGAACGACGCCAGTTGATCCGCATCCGGCTTTGCGGCATTCGCCACATTCGCCAGCACGACCGCATCGAAGTCCGACAACTTCGGCAGGCTCTGTCCGTCGGCGTAAGTCACCAGCGTCGGAGCGAACGGGCTTGCCGAGTACGAATCTCCCGCGTCTGCCAATCGCAAAGTCGCATCCAGAAAATACGTCTCACTCGTGATGCCCGAACCATTGGCCTCGCCGCTGACGACGAGCACTCGATACGCGGGCGTGGCCGAAATCGCGAAGAACCGCTGGTTGTCGAACGGCAGGTCGTCGTCGTACTCGACCGTCACGCGACCCTGCCACAACCCGGCACCCAGCGGTGGCAATTCAAAGTCGAGCGTCACCGTCGCGCCGGGTTCGAGTTTCACCCGCTCACGCTTCGTGATTCGCTCGGCGAGCTTCGCGAACTCCGTGCGGCGGACATTCTTCTCGGACCCCTGACCCCTGACTCCCGGTCCCCGCTCTTCCACCCTGCCGATCTCCAACACGATCGCGACTTCCTCCAACGCGAACGCGCCGCCGTGCATGACGGACGCCCGGATTGTCGGAGACTCACCGGGCCGAACCCACAACCGAGGAGTGCGGACTTCGGTCACGGCGACGTTGTTGACCACCGGCCGGCCGAGATCGTGCAGATGCGATTTGACTTCGAGCGGCAGCGGCTCGACCTCGGTCCAGTCGAGTCCCGAGCGTTGCAAGTCGGTGAAGAGGTGCAGTTGCTTCACACCCGCCGGAGCCTTCACGCAGATGTCTCGCGCCCAAGCGAAGACGGCACCAAAGTTGGTCGCTCCGAATGTCGCCTCGGGAGCCTGCAACTTCGCCAATAGCTCGTTGCTTGTGATTTGGTTCTTGGTTCTTGGCTCTTGGTTCTTACCATTCGAGTCCGTCAGCGGATGCACATCGTGATCGAAGAACGCGACCTCGAACCGAGTCTGCGTTCCCGCCGTTTCGATCAGTTGTTTTGTTTCGGCAATCGCTTGGTCGATCAACCGCCCGTGCTCTCCCTTGAGCTGCATCGTCGCCGATTGGTCGATCAAGATGACCAGCAACTCTTTGTCGCTCCCCGTCGCCGCCGCCGTGAAATAGGGGCGGGCAAACAACCCAACCAGCAGCGCGACAAACAGCATTCGCAGCGCGAGCAACAACCACCGCATCACCTTCCGCCGCCGAGCATTCTCCTCCAACACCGCTCGCAAAAAACGGATCGTCCCCAACTCCACCCGCTTCGTCTTCAGACGAAAGAACAGGTGAATCAGCACCGGCACCGCGAGTGCGGCCAGTCCGGCAAGGAACGATGTTTGAAGAAAGTTGGGCATCATGTGGGGGATATCTCAAATCTCAAGAACCAAGAACCAAGAACCAAGAGGCAAGAGGCAAGAACCAAATTTCAAGGACCAATTTCGGATGCTACGGCGAGTTCCCCGAAGGGGTCTGGGATACCAGCCTAGGGCCAGCGACCAACGGGAGCGCCGCCCTAGGACTTCGATTAGTTTGTCCGCATCGCCCTGAAAGGGCGATGGAATCTTGCGAACTTGTTGACCATTCCAGTGCCCCTTCAGGGCACAACTTTGTGATTCTCGGTTCCCTAGGCGGCGCTCCCGTTGGTCGCTGGCCCTAGGCTGATTTCTAAAATCCCTTCGGGGAAAAACTTGCTCAAGGAACAACTCGTTCATGAAAAACTTGCTGATCGAACAACTTGCTCATGGAACAACCTCGCTGACTTTGTGAGTCCTCTTTTAGAGACTCAATCGTTCTGCCTCTACTTGGTTCTTGTGATTTGGTTCTTCTGCGCCGTCACACTTTCGTTCGATGCACCAAGTAATCCAGCAGCGCCTTGTCGAGCGGGTCGTCGGTTGTCATTTCAATGCGGTCGATCCCCCGGTTCAGACATTCGCGAGCCAGTTCGGCTCGCCACGCATCGATGGCGATGAGGTACTTTTCGCGAACACCTTCGGCGTGCGTCGTGATCTCTTCGCGCGTTTCCATGTCGCTGAAACAGATGTTGCCGTCGAGCGGCAAATGACGCTCCCACGGATCCCAGATTTGAAACGCGAGCACCTCGTGCTGCCGATACCGAAGTTGATCGAGTCCGCGCGTGATCGCCGGCAGGTCGTCGAAGAAGTCGCTGATGACGACGACCATGCCGCGATGTCGGCACAACTCGGCGGCTTGAGAAAGTGCCCGCGAAGCATCCGATTTGGGCCGCGATTTCGTCGCCGAGATCGCCGCCAGGATTTCATCCAACTGATGCGGCTTGGCGCGCGGTTCGAGATGCGCAACCACTTCATCCGCGAACAAAGTGATGCCGACCGCGTCGTGCTGCTTGAGTGCCAGATGAGCCAGCGCAGCGGCCAGCGTCGTCGCATACGACAGTTTGCTCCGCCCCGTGTTTGCACACTCCATCGACCCGCTGATATCGACCAGCAGGTGCAGATTCATGTTGGTCTCGGCGTCGAACTCCTTCACGTAGAGCCGCTTCGTCCGGGCATACAATTTCCAATTCACATGCCGCAGATCGTCCCCCTGCGCGTACTCGCGGTGAGAAGCGAACTCGACGCTGAACCCCACGAACGGACTGCGATGCAGACCGTGCATAAACCCTTCGACGATGCCGCGCGCCCGCAGCTCGAGGTTGTCGAGGCGGCTGAAGAACGCGGCGTCTACGAGAGTCTTGGAATTCACGGTGAAATCTCAATTGTGTTGTGCGTTCCGCCAATGCGCGGATCGGAATCACCTCTTCGCTTCGGTCGTACGTTGTTTCACAAATTCCGCGATCGTCTGTTGAGTGGCGTCATCCTTTTTGGCCTCGTCGCTTTGGCCCGGTGCGGCGCGCAAGGTCACGCCTTTGGGAATCTCCAGTTTGTCCAAGTCGATGTCGCCGCCGATGTAGATCGTCAGCACAGGATCTTTCTGCCATTCCAGATCTTCGATGTCATCGGTCGCTCGCTTGGCGGCGATGCCGCCGATGACGTGCAGTTCCCAGTTGAAGGAAATCGGAGTCTTGTCATGAAACGAGCCTCGCTCTGCCGGCCCGGGGCGCAGCACGACGACATGGTTCTTCACCTCGACCTTGGCGAACGTGGCCAGGGCGGCATTCAACTGCTTCGTCGCTCCCTTGTAGTAGAACGATTCGTTCCCGTTCACCCAGACTTGGTAAACGCGAGCCTTGTCGTTCACGATCGGCATGATCCCTTTCCACTCGGTGTAGTTGAGTTCGTTGAGCGGCTTGTTCCCCTTCACCTCATCTCCCAGAGCGAACACCTTCTGAGCGGATAGCTGCCCGAAAATGCCGGTCACGATCGCGGCGATCAAACACAAATGGCGCATGGCAAATTCTCCTTCGTTAAATGAAAAAACCAGTCACAGGGCAGGAAGTCTCACTTCATCTCAGTCGGCACCGCTTCCAACAAACGATTCACCAGCACGTCCGAATCCACGTTGTCGGCGCGCGCGTGGAAGTTGAGCACCAGCCGATGCCGCAGGACCGGGTGAGCAACTGCTTTGATGTCCTCGAAATCGACGTGATACCGGCCCGCCAGAATTGCTCGCGCCTTCGAGCCGAGGACCAGGAACTGTGACGCTCGCGGGCTGGCACCGTAGGAAATGTATTTGTGGATCGCGTCGAGCGACTTCGCGCCGGTGTCTTTCCCCGCCAGCGAAGGTCGTGTTGCCGCGACCAGCCGCGCGGCGTAACGGACCACGCTGTCGGCGACGGGAACGCCACGCACCAACTCTTGCAGCCGCAGAACTTCTTCCGCGTGCAGGACCGCTTCGGCGTTGGCGGTCACGTTGCTCGTCGTCCCTTTGATGATCAGCACCTCTTCGTCCACCGTCGGGTACTTGACCTTCAAGTTGAACATGAAGCGGTCGAGCTGAGCCTCCGGCAGCGGGTACGTCCCTTCCATCTCGATCGGGTTCTGCGTTGCGACGACGAAGAACGGCGGCTTGAGCTTGTACGTCTCGCGCCCAACGGAGATCTCGGCCTCCTGCATCGCTTGCAGCAGCGCGGCTTGAGTCTTCGGCGGCGTGCGGTTGATTTCGTCGGCCAGTAGAAAATTGGTGAAGACCGGCCCCGGCAGGAATGAGACTTTGTGCTTGCCGGTCGCGTGATCCTCTTCCATGACATCGGTGCCGGTGATGTCGGCGGGCATCAGGTCGGGAGTGAACTGAATCCGGCGAAACTCCATTTGAAGGGTTCTCGCCAGCGTGCGGGCCATCAACGTCTTGCCCAACCCCGGCACGCCATGCAACAGGATGTGCCCTTTGCACAACATCCCGATCAGCAGCGAGTCGATGATCTCATCCTGCCCGATGACGATCTTGGCCAGCTCATGTTTGATCTTGGCCCGAGCGTCGCGCAGTCGAGCCACGGCGGCAGCATCGTCATTCGTCGGCGTGTTTGGCATCGTTGAAGTCCGTCATGTTGAGGTGATGAAAACCAAAAACCGGGAACACTGATCTCCACTGATTACCACTAATCTGGTCAGGTTGATTGCAAACCAATCTGTAGCCACGCTCGCCAAGAGCGTGGGGGATTTCGCGGAAAACCCACGCTCTTGGCGAGGAGCGTGGCTACGGATTGGGGGAAAATTGTCATTGGACGCGTTCGGCGATGCCGAGTACGGGCGTTGCCGTGGGAAACTGCGAACCGGGGAACCAGTGTTCGACGACGCGGCGATTGCCAACGGGTGTCCAGCGCTCGGTTCGGTCGTCTTCATAGACGATCACAATCGAATTGCCAGCGACCGTGGCCTTGCCGACGGAAGTTCGTCGCGGCTCGACAACGGAGGCCGTGCCGTCCTCGCGGACCTGACACACTTGAGTGACTCCATTGGCGAAGGCGACTCGCCACCCGGCGGCCTCTTGAACATCTTCGTCACTCGGTATCTGTTTGATTCGCAGAATCCAGGGCTTGTAGATTCCGGTGGCCGGGTCGGGCGGATCAAGCGGCAACAGATACACTCGGTTTTCGTAAATGGTTGTCCGAAAGAGGAACGTCTCCCGGACGGACTCTTCGGTCGAGGCGGTGCAGAGAACGGTCTGCGGATCGTCAGAAAGTTTGAGTTCATAGATGGACTTGGTCACGAACTTCTGGAACGACAATTTTCCCTCTAGACGTCGATGTTTCTTGAGATAGCGCGGATCGATCAGCGTGTGAAGTTCGCCGAGTCTTTCGGCGTATCGCAGGCTGGCGACGAAATGCTTGACAACCACCGGACCACCTTCTTCAAATCGTTGCCGATCCCCATCGCTCAGCCGAGCGGCGTCCTCACGACCCTTGCCGTCGTCCGCACGGGCCAGATTCTCGATGCGCCCCAGAGACAGCACTGCCAGAAAAACCGCGACGGTAATTCTCGCGGCAACGATCAAACTCAACGGACGTTTTGACATCGCATTGTTCCTTTCCTTTGAAGTAAAGATTGGTAGCCACGCTCGCCAAGAGCGTGGGGGATTTCGCGGAAAACCCACGCTCTTGGCGAGCGTGGCTACATGACATCATTGCCCCATTAGCGAAGATCAGTGCTGATTAGTGTTCCAAACTGTCTTCTGATTTGCCGCGTGCCGCATTCGGGACTGGGCCATTCGTGCTTGTTTCGGATTTTGGATTTCGGGTTTCGGATTTCACCGTCACGGCCGCCTCGGCTTCCTTCGGATCAATCAGCTCATCGCGGTCGGCGTCGAGTTGTTCGAAGGCGTCGCGTGGGCCGAGGAACTCGCGCCAGGTGATGTCGCCGTCGTTGTTGCGGTCCCAGCGTTGAAACCAGACCGGGCCGACGGGACGTGGCTTGATGACCTCGGCCACAGGTTGAGGCATCAGCGGGTTGACTCGACGTTCCGGATTGCCGAAGGGGTTGAAGACGCCACGCACGAACTCGATGCGATAGCGGCGAGCCGGTTCGTTTTCGGCGAGGCCCGGTTTGTCGTTACGTTTCATCTTGGTGAGCGTCTTGTCGGCGTACCGCATCTCACGCATCGAGATGCGGCGATCGCCGTTCGAGTCGAGCGTCGAGAAAAATCCCTTCCCGTCGTCAAACACCATGATCTGGCAGGTCGTCGCCACCGGCTCACCCCGAGCGCGGATGAACTCCTTCATTTCCTCGCCGAAGATCTTGCCGTCGCCGTCCGCATCGATCTGGTCAAAGAGTCCGCGACCGAATCGTTCGCGGAGCATCGTTTCGTCGCGGTCGAGGTAGCCGTTCTTGTCCGCATCGAGTTCATTGAACGTCCGCAGGGCGATCGTCATGGATGCCTCAAACGGATCGACCTCGCGCGACGAGAACGTGACGACGGCGGTCGGCAGGCTGATCGTGGCCAAGTCCGGCACGCGATCACCATCGGTGCGATTCCCCAACGACGCGAGCGTCCGCAGCATCGGTTGCCCTTCTTTCCGAATGACATCGACCGCCAACTCGATATCGACCGGCGACTTCTGCAAGCCGCCGAGTTCCTTCAGATTGAGCTGCCCATCCTTGTCGGTGTCACACGTCGCGACTCGTTCCTTCGACCAGCCGAGTTCTGCTGTCGAGAGCTTGCGATTGCGGTCCTTGTCGTACTTCAACAAGAGCTGCTGCGGCAACAATGTTTGGTTCGTGTCGCGGAGCAACTCGGCCACCGTCGCGGTCTCCGGGCGCGTCTGATTCATTCCCACGGCCAACTGGTCCGCCGTTGTCGGCGGCGGCGGCGCGAATTCGTCGAGCGTCACGCACTCGTCGTCGTCCGCATCTTTCGCGAGCAACAGATCGACCGAGTCCTGCATCTCGGTCGCGTCCACCACTCCATCCTTGTTCGCGTCGAGCAACTTGAAGACCGCGTTGTCGCTGGCGGAATCGCTGGCGTTCTGACGATAGACGACCGTCTCACCGCCGAATCGCTCGAATCGCTGCTCCATGTCGCGGCGAGAAAACGTCGGCGCGGCCCCGATCTCTTTGAGGAACGCCTCCGCCTTCGGACGCTGCTTCTCGCGGAACAGCGGCGATCGCTCGGCCTCCTTCTGCGACAGCTTGCCATCGCCATCCGTATCGAGCGTCTTCAACAACCGATCCAAACTCGCCCGCCGAGCGTCCAACGGAGACAACCCGCCCACGGCAACCTGAACCCGCAAATGCAGCGGCCCATTGTCGAGCATCAGGATCACGTCGCGGACTTCGGAGGTCGGCGCGGGATCGGCGGCAACCGCGAGGCGCGGAAAACTCAAGCACCAAGAACCAAAGAAAGAAATCCCAAGAACCAAGAACCAAGAGCCAAAGTAAAGAAAACCCAAGAACCCAGAACCAAATCTCCAAGAAATCGGGGGCACCGAATTCTCAACCGGATGCCGATTTGTGTTTCGAGATTTGGTCATTGGAGTTTGTTTGAGATTTGGTTCTTGGCTCTTCTCGTGTTTGGCTCTTGGTTCTTGGTTCTTCTCGTGTTTGATTCTTCTTCTCTCAGTTGGTTCTTGGCTCTTGGTTCTTGTTTTTTTTGCTATCCGGCACCGCCGCGATTTCCTCGATCACCTTCCCGCCTCGATCGACCAGCGGAATTGGTCGGCCTTCGGGCGAGATGTTTTCGTGTTCGGGGCTGATTCCAATGCCGGCACACAGCGTCGCGTAGAAATCGGCAATCTTGACGGGGCGATCGACCACTTCGGTTCCCGCTTTTCCGGTGTCACCGACGACTTGTCCGCCTTTGATTCCGCCGCCACCCAGTACGGTGGACCATGCCAACGGGAAGTGATCGCGCCCGGTTGTGCCGTTGATTTTTGGAGTCCGACCGAACTCACCCATCCAGACGATGAGCGTCGATTCGAGCAGTCCACGTTCGCGCAGATCGGTCATCAGAGTGGACCAGGCCGGATCGAGCGTGTCACTCAGCCGCTTCACCGCATTGAAGTTGTCGGAGTGCGTGTCCCAACCTTCGAGCGTGACTTCGACGAACGCCACTCCGCGCTCGACCAATCGTCGAGCCAGCAGACAACCTTGTCCGAACCGACTGCGGCCATATTTGTCCCGCAGCGCCGCCGGTTCTTCATCGAGCTTGAACGCTCCCTTGGCATTTGTCGCGATCATCCGCATCGCGCGGTCGAAGTTCGACTGGTGTGCCTTCGTCGAGGCACTCTTCGCGCGAGTGGCAAAGTCGTTCTGGAGGAACTTGGAAATCTCGAACCGCCGCTCCATCGATTCCTTCGAAACCCCCGCAGGCGGTTTGAGGTTTTCGATGGTCAGGTTGGCGCGGGCTTCCGGATCGTTGCTGTCGCCCGAGACCACCAGCGGAGCGTAGTTCGGCCCCAGAAAGCCCGGCCCACCCGCATCGCCGAGTCGAAACGGCGAGACGCTGACATAGTGCGGCAGGTCATTCGTCTCGTCCCCCAACTCCTTCGCGATCAGCGAACCGAGGCTCGGATAGTTCACGCCTTCCTGCCCCGGCCGATGCCCGGTCAACATCAACCGAGTCGCTCGATCGTGATCGCCCTCCGCCGTCGTGAGGCTGCGAATGATCGCGAGGTCTTTCATCTGCT